>JAWKNO010000003.1:2100000-2181087 GCA_041391665.1 Bacteroidia bacterium
TACCCTGTGGGAAAAGATCAGATTATTTGTATGGGATGCGGGAAAAGTAATTATGGCTATTTCCATTATCCTGTGGGTACTAGCATCTTACGGCCCGCCCAAACGTATCCAGGCTGCGGTTGAGGCAATTCCACAGCCCGAAATAACCGATTCACTCGCTGTAGAGACCTACGAGCGCCAGGTAAATACCATTAAACTCGAAAACTCATGGATCGGTATGTTGGGTAAGGGGATAGAACCCGTGATTGCGCCGCTGGGTTACGACTGGAAAATCGGTATTGCCCTGATTACCTCTTTTGCCGCAAGGGAAGTGTTTGTAGGTTCAATGGCTACGATCTACAGTGTAGGAGAAGATTTTGAAGAAGACGAATCGCTGATCCAGCGCATGCGGGCAGAGCAAAATCCCCGGACAGGGCAGGCTGTTTACACTTTGGCTTCAGGTATTTCGCTGATGTTGTTTTACGCATTTGCCATGCAGTGTATGAGCACAATCGCGATTGTCTACCGGGAAACCAAAAGCTGGAAATGGCCGTTAATACAAATGGTATTTATGACCGCTCTGGCATATATAGCCGCATTCATCGCTTATCAATTTTTATCGTGATGATACAGACACTATTGGTAATCGCGCTCTTTCTGGCAGCCTGCTTTTATGTGGGACGAATCGGTTATCGCAGCTTTTTTGCAAAAAAGACCCCATGCGAAGGCTGCGCCGTAGCCAAAATGTATCAGCCTACGAATCAGGGTAATTAATCTCATGCGGAAATTGCCCATTCTATAAAAAACCACAAAAGTTGTCAAACCCCTGTTGTTTCCTGTAGAAAGGAAAGGGATATTTGATAAGGATGAAGTGAAGGAACTAAATCCTGCACGAACCTGACAAATATGAAAGATTCCCCCATCAGTTACTACGGTAGCAAAACCCCCTTGCCCCACCGGATCTCATTGCGAGCCGGCAATCTTACTATGATCTATGAAAATGGATTTCTCCGGTATATCAGCCAGGGAAATACAGAAATTATCCGCATGATCTATCATGCCATTCGCGATCACAAGTGGGACACGATGCCCACCCGGATTGAAAATGAGCAGGTTGAGATTTATGAGAATCATTTCTCCATTTCCTATGACAGTATCTGTGAAGAAAATGGGATCGATTTTACATGGAAATGCCGTATTGACGGAAATGAAGATGGCCAGATCGTTTTCGAAATCAATGGCCTTGCACGCAGTACATTCCGAAAAAATCGGGCAGGTTTTTGCCTTTTACATCCACCCGAAACCTGCGCAGGTTTTCCATGTCGGATCGAACATCCGGATGGAGGATTTACCGACAGTCATTTCCCTGCAACCATCAGTCCACATCAGCCATTCAAAAATATAAGCAGCATGATATGGGGACCGGGCGGAGAAGGAAAAGCTACCCTAAAGTTTGAAGGAGATATATTTGAAACTGAAGACCAGCGCAACTGGACGGATGCTTCCTACAAAACTTACTCCACCCCGCTGGCAATACCCTTTCCGGCGGAAATGAAACAGGGAGATACCGTATTTCAGCGGATTTCGCTCTCTGTGGAGAACCGTACTGCCCGGCTGGAAGCTGCGGAAATACAACCGACAGTAACCATTATGGCCGATCAGCCTCCCCTTCCATTTCCAGAACTGGGTATTGGTCGCTCTTCCGTTTACCCAAAGTTGCCCGTATCTGATATTCTCACATTGCGCAATGTGGGATTTCAATATTGTCATACAGAAGTGCGGTTTACAGACCCGGATTGGCAACAAAAGCTATTAACCACTTCGGGAGAAGCGCATAGTATGGGATGCCGGCTTTTTCTTGCGGTTTTCTTTGGCAACGCGCCGGAAGAGGAAGTCCTGATGCTGGAGAAAGTCATTTCACGATTTATTTCCCGTGTAAAAACAATCACCGTACTTTCCGCAGAGTCAAAAACGACTCCTAAAAAATTGATCCGGGAAGTGTTTACCGCATTGCGAAAACTGTTTCCGGGAATAGATATCGGCGTAGGGACCAATAACTATTTTACTGAGATCAACCGTGAGCATCCGACCATGCACCGGGCCGATTTTCTGACCTATTCACTCAATCCCCAGGTTCACGCATTTGACAACGCTTCGATGGTGGAATCCCTTTTTACGCAGGGCACCACGGTAGAAAGTGCCAGACATTTTTCCGATGGCAAACCCATTTTCGTAGGCCCGGTTTCGCTCAAACCACGTTTTAACCCCAATGCTACAGGCCCTCAAAAACCCCCGGCTCAAGGAGAATTACCTGTAAGATATGACACCAGACAATTTTCCCTTTTCGGGGCAGGATGGACACTTGGCAGTATTAAATATCTTGCGGAAGCAGGTACAAAAAAAATCACTTACTACGAAACCGCAGGTATATATGGGATTATAGCAGGAAGTCGTATAAGTGAGATGGAAAAAACTGCGGGATTGACGGAAGGCCAGATTTCTCCAGTGTATATGCTGTTTCGACAACTTTTATCGATCAAAAACAGCCAGATAATCCAAACCAAAAGCAATACTCCCCTAAAGATCGCGTCTATCTGTGTGAGCGGGAAAGGGAAAAAACTATTGGCTCTGGCCAATTATTCTGAAAAAGTGCAAACGGTTGTGATAGAAGGACTTACGCCTGGGGCACAAACCTGGTGTATGGATTCGGGCAATTATGAAATACTACATATTCTGGAAAAGTTACCCTATGAAGATCATTCTGAGCCGGTAAATGGTAACGCCATTGAGATGCCCCCGTTTGGTATAAGATTTTTATGGTTTTAGCTCGTCCTGTGGGAAAAATAACTTAAATTTAAATTTCCAAAGAACTTCCAAAGAAAGATTAACATTATGCCACACAGTTATGAGCAATTACTCCATGGTAATCAATCATGGGTAAAAAACACGTTGAAGCTGGCGCCAGACTTTTTTGAAAACCTTTCACATGGCCAATCACCTCAATTTTTATGGATTGGTTGTGCCGACAGCCGGGTGCCTGCCACAGAAATCACCAATGCGCTTCCGGGCTCCATATTTGTGCAACGCAACATCGCCAATATGGTAGTCCACACAGATTCAAACCTGCTGAGTGTTGTGAATTATGCCGTAAAGGAGCTCCGGGTCAAACACATTATCGTATGTGGCCATTATGGCTGCGGAGGCATTAAGGCAGCGATGAGCAACAAGAAGTATGGATTTCTCGACAACTGGCTCGTTCATATCAAAGATGTGTACAGGCTTCATAAGGAAGAACTCGATTCCATCCATGACGATCAGGAAAGAGAAAACCGGTTTGTGGAGCTGAATATCATTGAGCAGGTCAACAATCTGGCTATGGTATCCTTTATTCAGGAAGAATGGGATAATGGGGAATTTCCTTATATCCACGGCTGGGTATATCGCCTGGAAGATGGTATTCTCCGGGATCTCCATATTTCCACCAATTCCACTGCACATCTGGATGAAGTGTACAGATATACACCCAAAAAAGACAAAGCGAAGTAGCCCCCTGACATTTTCGGTTTATAGTCAGGAAATTGCCATCAAAAACTGAGTTTTTTGTAGCTAATGGCTTATGTTTGATTAGATTAGCAGATAATATCAAGAAATCTGAATATGGATCACCCTATCCCGGCCTATACGATTTTGTCTCTAGACGGAGGCGGCATTCGCGGAATCATTCCCGGAAAAGTATTGGAATATATAGAAGCCCGTCTATATGATGATGTTAAACAGGACGGCCCCGGAATTGCAGAGGTATTTGACCTGATTGCAGGTACCTCTACGGGTGGGCTTTTAGCTTGTGGGTTAAATATTAAAGGCGAAAACGGCCGTCCCAAATATCGCGCAAAAGAACTATTAAATCTTTACCGGGGAGAGACTGCACATAAAATATTTTCATCTAACTGGCTGGGTGCGGTAACCAGCATCTTCAGGAGCAAATTTCCCGCAGATAATATAGAAGAAGTGCTGAAAAGCTACTTTGGCGAAATGCGCCTCTCCGACGCCATTTCCGATCTTCTGATTACCTCCTACAATACAGAAGTAAAAAAACCATTTTACTTTAAGTCTTCTGATTATAGAAAAAACCCTACGGAAGAAAACTTTCTCCTTTGGGAAGTTGCCCGATCGACTTCCGCAGCGCCCACCTACTTTCCTCCGAAAAAGGTAAGCTACAGCGGCATTCAGCCGATGTACAATAAAGATTATGAAGTCAAAAAGCAGCAGTTAAACCATCTCTCTCTGGTTGACGGGGGCGTTTTTGCCAACAATCCTTCCATGCTTGCCTATATCGAAGCCCGGCAGGCGCTGCGCGAAAAAGGATGGGATCTTAGCGGCATCGCGCCGTCTGCCCATTCGGAAGGCACACGTGGCATGAACGCAAATGCATCGGCAACCAATGCTGAGTTACCCATTCTTTTGGTTTCCATTGGCACAGGTCAGACCGCATTGCCTTATCTCTACGAAAATGTAAAAGACTGGGGACTGGTCGAGTGGGTAAAACCATTGATTGATATCCTGATGCAGGGCGTTTCTGAAACGGTCGATTATCAGATGCAACAACTCCTTCCGCCCTATGCAAATCCAGAAAAAACGCCCCGATATATCCGCCTCGACATTACAATCGATGCCGGTGAGGAGGAAATGGATAACCCGGCTGATGAAAATACCTCGCGGCTCGCTGCTTATGGCGAACGGATTATTCAAAATGAAGAAAATCGTCGAAAACTGGATCTCGTCGTCGATCTGCTTCGCCGTAAATACGAACAATCCTAATCATTTATCTTCATCAGGCGATACGTCTGTTGTTGTCCGCCTGATCTGATAATAAGGAAATAAAGGCCTGAAGCATAGCCGGTCATATCGCCCGAAATGGTGCAACTCTGGCCCGCACATTCGTATTCTGTCTGTACAGCCTCCATTTGCCTGCCCTGCACATCTACCACTTCCCAGGTCAGATCGCTCTGCGGTTGCCAGAAAAATTGCAGCGTAAAAATATTTGTTACCGGCTGTGGAAATATGACATCGGGATAAAATGCAGGTAAAGCCACCAGGCTCTCCGGAGAATAATATTCGCCCCCATCATTTACACTTGCCACGCCAATAAAAGCAGCCGACTTCGGGATTTTCACAGACTTCATCTCCCAGTTCCGGGTATCTGCACATACATCAGCAATCACATCGGGAATTTTTAGTCCGTTCTCATCAAAAAAATAAACCCTGTACCGGGTAATGTCCTTTCCCGGATGTGCGAAAGCCCAGCTTAAACTTCCTGAAAGTGTCATCGGCCCGTTTATAGCCAGGTTCAACAAACGAACATCCGTAGCCCCTGCTCCCGGCGGCAATACAGGCGCTCCTTTTCTCCGGCCTGTACCATTATCAAGCATTATCTGGCGATCAGTACTTGCCGCTGAAGGATTTTGAGACAACCATTCATTTCCATATTCCTGATAGGTATCAAAAATATCCGTTTCAGGATCGATCGTTCGCGGATCACCGGTTTTACCTCCATAGTCCATCACCTTGCGGAAAAGCGAGTCAACCACCCCCTGATAGGCAGGTTCGTAAGCCAGGTTATGGAGCTGATAGGGGTCGTTTTTCCGGTCAAATAGTTCATGTTCTTTCCGGTCACCTCTGTACCACTCCCAATACTGCCGGATGAGCGGATGTGTGCGAAATTTCCAAAGCAACGAGCTGTAAGGCATATAGTCTTTGCTGGACTCAAAAAGCGTGGCCGCCCAGAGTGAATCATCGGAGAAAGTGCGCTTCAGGCAGCAAGTATAATTGTAGATATACGCAAAATCATCTGTATACACACCCCGACGGGGTCTTTTCCCATCTACGCCATGGCGTTCATGCGCCACAAAACAATGATCCCGGGAAGGATCAACACGCCCGCTTTTTTCAGAAGTGAGGACATTGAGAAAACTTTGAGCCGTCATTTCTTTGGGGATTTCCAGTCCGGCAGCCTCTAAAAAAGTGGGGGCAATATCTTTGAGACTGACATAATCATCGATGATTTTTCCGGCAGGCACAGCTTTTGGCCAGCGGATAGCCAGCGGAATGTGAACGCCGTATTCGTAGAGTTCGAGTTTTGCGCGGGGAAAAGGCATACCATTGTCTGAAGTAACAACAATCACGGTATTTTCCAGTTCTCCTGCTTTTTCCAGCACTTTGATAATTTCCCCAAGTTGTTTGTCAAACCATTGGATTTCAAACAGATAATCTGCGACTTCCTCCCGCGCAAAAGCAGAAACATTGGGCAGAAACGAGGGAATAACCATACGGGAAGTATCCATCCCCGACAGCCTGCCGACCCCATTGCCGTAAGGGCGGTGAGGCTCATATGATCCAATCCAGAAAGAAAATGGCTGTCCCTGCTGGCGGGCATTTAACCCCTCTTCGAGATTTGCCGCAAAATCCACAGGATTTATGCCTGCCGGTGCACCCTGAATGGCAGCACCGTTGTATTCCCAACCTGCCGGGTCGCGGGTACGCCCGCCCAGCGACTGAAGCCCGGGTTTGGTACCTTTGCCAATACACCCGACCAGATACCCCGCATCTTCCAGTATATCCTGATACGTGATAAAATGGCTGGGAAGAAAAGAATTGAGAATCGCTCCGTTTTCCAGTTCGTAAATATTTTTACCCGTAAGCAAAGCCGAGCGGGAAGGGGTACAGGAAGACGCCGCACAAAAAGCCTGGTTAAATAATACACCTTCCCTGGCCAGGCGGTCAAAATTGGGCGTTTGAACTACGGGATCACCGCTGGCTGAGGTATGAATCCAGCTTTGGTCGTCGGAGATAAATACGATAAAATTGGGCCGGGAACCGGGCAAACACTGCGAAAAAACCGGGTAAACAAAATGGGTCATCCACACCAGCAGACAACCCGTCAGTTTTACGTACAATTTCACGGGCATCCTCTCCTTAATTGCGGAGAGAGCAGAAAATTCGCGCTTTTGTCAGATATATACAATAGGGGAAAAAAGATTTCTTGGCGGCAAATATTGCCTGAATCAAGGATGGCAATTCTGTGGAATAAACCTAACTTGCGCCCGAAAATCCAAAACGGATCATCACTACTTTTGCTCGCTGCACAGAGAAAACTTTAACCAATAACTATGTACAACTACAGGCTCGTTTTTGCCGTTGCGTGTGTCTCGATGTTGCTGTTTGGGGTTGTGATGCTCACCATAGGATCTACACTACCTGAAATCATCGCAAAGTTTCAGGTCAATGAAGTCGATGCGGGTCTTCTGCTCAGTATATTGCCTTTGGGCGTGCTCGGCGGTTCGTTGGGATTTGGCCCCATGACTGACCGCTACGGCCATAAAAAACTGCTGGTAGTATGTGCCCTGATCGTCATGGCAGGACTTGAAGGGATTGCTTTCGCACCTTCGTGGTCATGGGTTGTTGTATCCGCTTTTCTCATAGGCCTTGGCGGCGGCGCACTCAATGGCGCTTCCAACGGTTTGGTAGCAGATATCAGTACAGGCGAAAAAAGCGCAAAACTCAGTTTTTTGGGCTCGTTTTATGGATTTGGCGCGCTGGGGATGCCCCTGCTTTTTGCGCTGCTTTCAAAATATTTATCCAACGAAGCAATACTTGCGGGTGTCGGATTTCTGATTCTGGGCGTGGTCGCTTTTATGCTTTCCATTCAGTTTCCGCCATCCAAGCAGTCTGAGAAATTTCCTGTTTCAGAGAGCCTCAGGTTAATGCGCACCCCTTTGCTTTTATTGATGGGGTTGGTACTATTTTTTGAAAGCGGGCAGGAAGGACTGGTTATCAACTGGGCGAATATCTACCTGCAAAAAAATCTGCTTTTTGATACAGAGAAAGCGCTTTTGGGGCTTACGCTTCACGTTGCCGCATTGACTGCGGGGAGACTGATACTGGGAGCCATTCTGCGTCGATATCACTCATTTACCGTTTTGATGTGGAGTATGGGAATCGTGCTGGCAGGAGCCATGATTTTCATACAAGCGACGACATTTCCGATAGTGATTGTGGCATTGGTCTTATTAGGCGGAGGGTTTGCGGGCGTTTTCCCGATCATCATGGGCAAAATCGGCGAGCTATGGTCAGAGCTTTCAGGCACAGCCTTTAGCATTACGCTCGTGATTGCCCTTGGCGGCAATATGGTAGTCAATTACCTGATGGGAATTCTTTCACACGAGATTGGGCTGCATATTTTGCCTGTGGCAATTCTGGTGTGTCTTGTATTGTTGGTGGGGGTACTGGTAGTGGTATTGCAGATGATGAAGAAAAGCCAGGTATTGCAAAAGGGAAGCTGAATGCGAAAAGCTTTGGGGGAGGGGATGGATTAGATCAACCGGAAAAGTTGTTCAGTGTCGGCTACGTCGGTTTTGTAAAATTTGCCATCGGAGGATAACATTTTCAGTTGACTACAATTTGTAGCAAACTGACTGCCTTCTGCTTTTAGCCTTGTTTTTAAGACACTCCAATACTTTCTTGGATTCGGACTTTCCGTAAGCACAGCGACTACATCCACAATGGACACATACCATTTTTCCTGCTCCGAATCCCAGACGCTTCGGATATGTTTGTCTTCAAATACGTTAATTTAGTTATTCTTTTCCATATTCGGCAGGAAACGTTAATGGTTGTTGGGGCTAAGGGGTTTTGTTTTAATAGCAAGCACACTCACTGCGCTTAACTTCATAAGTAAATCACTAATGAAATTTTCAATCCGCAAATTTTGCTAAAAATTTTAACAAAAATGTTAGCTACTTTCCCCATTCTCCAGTGGAGAAGCAGGGATGCGCGCTACGGCGCGCCACGAGGGGAGAAATAAAAAGGGGGCGCCGGGATGCTACAAACATTCGACTCCTCCGGAGTCCCGGCTTCGCCGGAAAGTGCCCAAAACGTTAGCTATACGGGGTTTTGCCGACGGGCAAGACCCACCTCAGTGGCCTTTTGGCTCGGAGAGGTCGAATGTACGTGAGGCATCTTCGATTTGTAGCCATGTGAGCCCACTCCCCCCATTTTTCACAATAGTTGCGCCGAAGGGCGCATGAGCACGAAAAGCGCCAACAGCTAACAGACAATAGCCAGACTCGTGTGACCCCTAAGTGCGACATTTTGGTTTGCGCCCGAAACTTGTTTCCAGCGTTACCCGGTTTTTAATTATATTAGCATACAGAAAACATTTCCCGTATGTCAGAAATGGAAAAAGAATATTCCGACATGCTTCACGCCGCGGTAGCCGAAATAAAAACTGCCAGGGCAAATATTGCAAGACAAGTAAACGCTGCTTCAATCAGCGTATATTGGAACCTGGGCAGACTACTTTCCGAAAAAAAAATTGAAAAGGGGCACGGCGCGGGTGTGATCAACAGGCTATCGGTTGATTTAAAACTGGAATTTCTGGGTCTTACACAACCGGTAAAAGAGAAAGAGCTGGAACAGCGCCTGATAGATAAAATCAAACAGTTTGTGCTGGAATTAGGCAGAGGATTCACTTTTATCAGCAACCAGCACCGCCTTGAATACAATGAAAAAGAATATTTTGTTGACATCCTTCTCTATCACAGAGGCCTGCGCAGTCTCGTTGCGCTGGAGCTAAAAATCGGCGCATTCAAACCCGAATATGTGGGCAAGATGAATTTTTATCTGGGTTTGCTGGACAAACTGGAAAAACAACCCGACGAAAACCCTTCTATTGGCATTATCCTTTGCGCAGACAAAGATCACCTCGACGTGGAAATTGCCCTTCAGGATGTCCACAAACCTATCGGAGTTGCCGAATACAAATTATTGTTGCCCACCAAAGAACTGGAAGCCATGGTACTCCTCGAACTTAATAAAGAAGACGCGGGAAAATAGGGGCGCAAACCAAATTGTCGCAAGCGTGAATACCCTTCCTTACCGAAACGGTACATACTGCGTTTGGCCCCTGTGCGCCCTTCGGCGTAAAACCTTGGGAAAGACAGAGGGGGTGGCCATTGAGGCTACAAACATTCGACTCCTCCGGAGTCCCGGCTTCGCCGGAAAGTGCCATAAAATGTAGTTGATCTCAGTTCTACCAACAGGCAAACCGGGCGCAAACCCCACCTCAACCGACTGTACCCCTCAGCGTTTCTCCGGAGGTGAGTTTGATTTGGTAGTTGATGTTAATAGAGGATTCGTCCGCTGAGTTCAGAGTTTTGATAAGCTCTTTTAGGGGAAATGAATTATCAATGGGTAGTTTACTATCTGGGGCAAGAAATAGTAAATATAATCCATCTGCAATTGTATTTGGCATAATTCGTATTCGAGCAGTTGCGATAGGTTGACGGCCTGGGGTCGCCAGGTCATGAGTATGAACATATCTAGCATTCCACTGAGTGTCAGGTATTCCGGGGATGGAAAAATCTACTTTTAGTGCTTTTATTCCAATCACTCGTGCGCCTGCATTTTCAATAGAAAGCCTTATCTCACATTTCACTCCTTCAGGATTTTCTGAACAAAATTTTATTGTCAACCTCGACACAAACACCCGATAATCTGGCAGCAGATGCATCCGGTCAAAAAACATCTGGTCAAGCTCAAATTTGTTGGCGATGCGGCTTGCGGTTCCTCGTCTGACAAAAATCACATTTTCCAGTTCCGGGGATTTAGGGCTTTGCTCTTTGATTTTTTTATACTTTTTGACCACATGGGGTTTGTCGGCAGAATAAGGAATATGAATAATACTCACGGGGTTTCCGTCTATCTCTTCGTCATACAGATATACCGGGAATGGCCGGTCCACCATGCTGCTGATTTTATTATTCAGATCAGTTTCGTCTCTCAGACCACAATCACTGAATACAGCCCGCTTAAATTCTTTAGTATTGTCATCAAACCCAAAGACGATAATCCCATCATCGCCCAGTGTATTGACCAAGGCGGCAGTGTCTTTCAAAAACTCGTATAGCCCCTTTTCTTCGGTAAGATTCATCCACTCTCTTTTAAAGTCGAAGTTGGGATCCTCGGCGGTTCCTCCATTTTGAGCTCGCCGGATATAAGTTTCTACTCTTGCTTTTACCTGAGCGCGATCCATGGTTTTTGATTTTTTAGGTATTGATCAACTGTCCGTTCAGTCATACAATTAGATTCACCACTTCACGCAGTCCGGATAGCTGTAATTCTAGCGTCTTGACATTTTCAAGGTGATCTTCTATCAGGGCAAGGCGGTTAGGAGTATCTTTTGCAACTTCCGCTCTCTGCTTTAATTCGACCTGAGTAATTTCAATATACCGTTGACCATACAAGTGAAGCTTTTGTAGTAGGAATTCGACTTGTTTTAGGTAACTCTCAGTAAGAGAACTATAAGCCAACTCTTGAGCTTCCTCAATTAAATCGTTTGTAGCTTTTTCAAGGAAGTTGGCGTAGTCTTTAGAACGGACGGAGTATTCATTCCATTTAACTTCTTCTTTTTCTAACCCAAATAGTGCAAGTATTGGATTCAAAATTCGCTCGAACCAATTAAGACTGGAATGGTTTTCTCGTTTGATTATTTCATTTAATTTGTCAGTAGTTTGGTAGTAAAATTGATCCAGAGACAGTGCTTCTATGGATAAATTCGCAGGTTTCAAATCTACATCCAGGGCTTCATTGATGGCCTCTTCAATCCTCCTTATGATTGGTTGAGTTTGGCGCTCAACTTTCTGGCAAACATCTCTGTAAGCAAGGAACAGATCCTCACTTATATTATTCCAGACTAGATTAAGCCTTTGCTCCAACACTTCTACCACACCTCGATTAAGTTCATTTATCCATCTTCTTGTTTCCGCAGGATTCTGGGAGCGTATTTCATATTGGGTTCTGTCCCAGAAATCGGTTACAGGCCGAAACCACGAATAAGTAGTCGCCTTGGCTTTTTGCGAGCCTCGAAAAGCCTGGATAATCTGGTTTGTTACTTCTTTTCTAAATTCTTTAAATCGACCATCTACGACTGCATCAGCTTTTTTTTTGAATGCGGTCGTGTCTTGGGCTAATCGTTGAATCTCCGCCTGTATTTCTTCTATGCGTTTCTGAAGTTTCTTTACTGTGTCGATATCGGTCAGTAAAGTTCCCCGAGTAACCGTTAAATCCCGTTCTGTCTGCTCAAAGGCATTATTCAAATCATCTAATGTGCTACTTAACAGAATTTCTGACCTCTTACGGTGAATGACCCGTAGTACTTTCTCTTCTAATTCTGTGAAGCCCGAATTATCCAATAGTTTGGAGACTGCTCTTTCATACTGCGCTTGGTTATCTTTCTCAGGCCCCATTTCTCCAAATGCAATGCGATCAAAATCCTGTAGTTGCTCTTTTGACATGGAATTACTGCGTACTAAGTGGCTCAAAAGTGCACGTTCAGCAGATATTAAAATAATATCCTCCTCCTCAACCGATATATCTGTAGCTTCTTTAATAATTCTCACGACATAAGACTTTACTTCGCCTGGCGTCATATTTTTTTCCCGGTCATGTCGGTTTGCCGCATCAACCTTGTTTACTACAAAAAATAATCGGAGCCTCAAATGCTTGAATAGCTCTTTCCGCCAACCCTTGAGAGATGAAAGCATCCCTTCTTCGTCTTTTGTTTTGAGCTTGGTATAATCAAGCAAATAGATAATTACATCTGAGGTTTTTGCAATTTGTTCGACTTTGGCCTGCAAACTTGCGATACCAGCTTCATTGACACCGGGAGTATCCAAAATATCAAACTCGTATCTGCTTAGCTCTCGGTCCTTGAGTGTAGTCAGATTTGTCTCTAATAAAAGCTCTGATTCTCTTTCCTCTCTCGTAATGTTCCGTGATCGCTGATTTTCGAGGCGGATATATTTGCGAATGTCGTCTACGCCTCTGGCAACCTCCTTACCATTCTCTAACAGGACACCTGTTAACCTTTCCGGCTTATGCCGGATACGGATTAACCGCATAGTTTCTGCCACTGAGGCAGAAGGCAGGAATTCATTACCAATCAAAGAATTGAGAAAGGTGGACTTGCCAGCTTTTACGAGGGCCATAACTGCAATCTGAAAGCGCCTGGTATTCCATTTTGTTCGAATGGTGTCCATTTTCACCGAGAATTCTGCTGCCCAGTGATATGGAGGAGTAGGAGAGTGTAGCTGTTTTTCTAAGTCTTCAATTTGGCGAAAAAGAGTCTGGAAACGAGACTCGATCTCTTTAAATAATTCATCTTCACCTAAGTTTGCAAGGTATTCAAGTTCTCGCTTCCGGATTCGATCAAGACTTCCCCAGTCATCCAAGTCGTTTTCCGTAATAACTTGAATAAGCGAATCTCTGATTTTATTTAACTCAACGTTCTCATTTTCATTCGAAATAGTTCCATTCTGTTGATTTTTGCGCAAGGTTTCATATCGAGCTGACAATAATGTTATTTGATTCTTCCAGTCGTTATTGGTTCCTCCTATTTTCCCACGCTCATTGAGAAGAATAGTTGTTGTCTGTCTTATTTCGTCTCTTTGAATTAACTCAAGCAGACTAGGAACGTATTTGTCGTTATCTCGGTTCATTTTAGGTTTTGTCAGAAGTGCTTCATTGGGGAAATCATTTCCAATCCATTAATTGTTCTCAACGAAGAACATTAGGTGCTTATTTTTAGTGAGCTTCTCCCCCCACCCTCACCTGCCCATTCATCAACATAGGTAGCAACCAGTCACGGAGGGCGGTGAGGTGCTGGTTCTCAGCTAGTTTTGTTTGCTTTTGTTTTTGGATGGGTTCCATAAAGTCATAGAACATTTCTGCAACTGGTTCGTTTGGCCGAATGGCATAATGTGAGCTGACAAAGGAGTCAAAAAGTAAGTTTTTGATTCCACTAGTTTTACCTTCATATCCAAAGAAAACACTGCCCTCATAAAGGCTATTCCAGTAATAAACGAAGTTGTAGAGGTATTTTTTGTTTACAAGGGAAATGGGCTTACAAAAATTTGAGCAGATGAGTGGGTGTTCAAATCTTTCAATGGTTGCCTCTGTAATAAATGCTAAACGCCCTGTAGACTGAGTTGGGCTTCCTCCGGATATTTCAATAATCATGTCATGAGGTTCTAAAAATTTAAAATGATTTTTCTCAAGAATATATCTAATGGGTGGCTTTAACTCGCCATTTCCATTTAACCCGTTTATGTCTGCACCTCTAAAACAGATTACTTTTTGGGTGAAGTTTCCTTCTTCTTCATCTTTTCCCCAGTCTCCGCTTTTGTTGATTGCAATCCAGTTGGAAAGCTTCCCCACCTCCCAACCCTCCGGCACTTCCCGCTTCAACACTTCGCTCCACACCATACGCCCGCCGCTGCTTTTGTAGGGCTTGCCTGCCGGGTCGGGTCGCCCCGCCGCAAAGTCATACGGAAAGTCAAACTGCACAAACCAATAGTCGTACACCGCCTTCGCCATCGCCTCCAACTCGCTGTTGATCCGCTGGTTGAGGGCGATTTTGGCGTCAAGGGTGGAGAGGATATCTACAATCTTTTGCTGATTTTTTTTCTCGGGAATATTTATTCTTAGTTCTTTTACGATCTCAAATGTAATCTGAGGAAAAGAGCCAATCCTATTCTCTGCACGCATTTGAAGATAGTCCAAGGTGTCAGAGTAGGTCAAAAAGTAATATATGTACTTCGTAAGAACATCACTTGTCTTATTTCTCAGAACCATTAATTTGGTTGAAACAACATAGTCCTCAGGGTTTTCAACATCAACATAAGCAAATCGCCTATTTTTAGGTCGAATCTCACTGTATAAAATATCATCATTTTTAATAGTTTTTTTTGCTTGACCTTTTAGAATAGACACATCCATATATTCATTGGTCAAAATTTTACCGTCATAAACATCAGAGGTATTTAAGAATACAAGTGCATTCTTGTCAAACGTGTGAGTTACTGATACTGAATTCAGTATATCTCCAATTTGCTTCCAATTACTCATATCTCAACCCTCCCAACTGTTTCTCTATCTCCTCCTCCAACTTCCGCGATTCGGCAAACATCTCCGCCAGCCGTGTCTGAAAGCCATTCATCTTTGCGGCAAATTCCTCCGCCGTGATGTCCACGTATTCGATTTTTACTTCAAAGTACTGGCCCGCGCTGAAGCTGTAGTTTTTTTCCTGAATCTGTTCGTAGCTCACTACCACCGAAAAGTCCTCCACGGCTTCGTGCCGGTTGAAGGTGGTGATGATGCGGGTTTCTTCTTCGGCAGAAAGTACGGTTTTCTGGTTTTTACCGTCTTTGACAGTAGTGCCGAGTTTGCTGGCGTCCATCAGTACGATGTCCCCTTTGGTATTGGCTTTGTCCAGAAAGAGGATAGACACGTTGGTGCCGGTGGTGGCAAATATATTGCTGGGCATGCTCACCACGCCGCGCAGCATTTTTTGCCCTACGAGTCGCTCGCGTATTTTCTTTTCGATGCCGCTCTGCGCCGTGAGAAATCCGGTGGGAACCACTACCGCCGCCCGGCCCTTCGCCGAGAGTGAATACATGATATGCTGGATAAACAAGGGATAAATGGCCATTTTGTCCTTATCTTTTTTGGGCACATTGGGAAAACCTGCAAAAAAGCGCTCCTTGTTTTGTTTGGCGTCCAGGTCTGCTACATAGTCGCTGAAATCAAGTTTGAAGGGAGGATTGGAAACGATGTAGTCAAAAGTCATCAGCTTATCACCCGCTCTGTGATAGGGGCTGAGCAGGGTATTGCCCTGAATGACATTCTGGATAGAGTGGACGAGGTTGTTGAGGATCAGGTTTAGCCGCAACATACCGCTCGATTTCTGCGAAATGTCTTGCGAATATATGGTGCAGCGGTCTTCGCCGATGGCATGGGCCAGGCTCATCAGCAAAGTACCCGAACCCGCCGACGGGTCATAGCATGTCACATTGCTTACGGGTGCGTCCACGAGGATAGCGGCCATGATTTTGGCTACGGCGTGGGGGGTGTAATATTCGGCATATTTGCCGCCGCCGTCTTTGTTGTAATCTTTGATGAGGTACTCAAAGATGGTGGAGAAGAAGTCAAATTTCTGGCTGAATATTTTTTCGAAGCTGAAATCCACAAGTTGGTTGACCAGTGCCTTGCAGAAATTGTCGCGCTGGCTGCTGTCGGTGATATAGTTGCTCAGTTCGTCGAAAAGGGTGATTTTGGCACCGGAGCCAGTTTTGACTGAGAATATTTCATTGTTGAAAATGGCGATATCGCGAAGGGTATCGTCAAAAAGTTTGGCAAATTCTTCGGAGTCTTGTTTGTTGTAGAGATAGGAGAGGAAATGTTCTTTTTTGAGTTTGGCGCTGTCGGGGCTCATCCGGAGGAGGAGCATTTCGTATTGAGCGTCATTGTAAGAGGCGATTTCCTGTTCCCAGCTTTGTGCCTGGGCCAGTTTGGGATCGAGCGATTTTACCTCATAGCCAAACTTATCGTTCATAAATTTGTAGAGAAAAACCTGGGTAATGATTTTAAATTCGTTTCCATCGTTTCCCAAGCCGTAGGAGGCACATACGCCTTTGAGGTTGTCGATGAGTTCTTTGGTTTTTGCTGTGAAGTCTTGAGTAAGCATGCTTTATTTTTTCTTCTTTTGAGTTTTTATCTGATAGGGTTTAAAAGCCTGTAGCGTGTGATAACGCGCTATTTGGAATAATGGGGGAGAATAGCCACGTTGGCTATAATCCTGTCACCCCTTCGGGGTTCCGATCTGCGATCGGTTTTTTCTGGCCGTAGGCCCAACCCCGAAGGGGTGACAGGATTATAGCACATAATGTGCCCCCTCTTTTGTCTTTGCACGATACACGCCGCGGCGCGCCTTGCATTACAAACTCCGGCTCCCATGATATTCGTTTATATATTCTTTTGCCAGGCAAGTATTGATATATCTTGCAGAATCAGGGTCAATGGGGATTTTATTATTCCCAAAACCCTCTACCACAAATTTAATGAGCAATCCCTGAAAATACCCTTCATTGTCAAGAATTTTAGCATTATTCAGCAATTTATCATCTGTGAGTGTTTTGATTTTTGTAAGCGCGTCATAGATTTCACTTTCCCGTTGGGAAACAGCGCCTTTTTCCATGATACGTTTGTGGGTACGGGCATACTTGGTGTCGTAGTTGTATTTTGTTTTCAGGAGGTTGTTTTTGCGGTTGAGTTCGGTTACTTTATCGTAGATATTTTGCAGAGAGGCGATATTTTTTTTCATTTCCTCCTGGGATATTTCGTCGAGGTTTTTGTTTTTGAACAGGCGTCTGAGTTCTTCATAAAGATTTACGAACTGAGGATCAGTTTGGTCAAAATTACTGGCCAAAGCCTCTCGGGTTTTTCGCAGGGTGTCTTTCAGTTGGTCTGCGATGACCATTTCCTCTTCCGAAATCTTTCGAAACATAAAGAGCACATCTTCCAGCGCCACGTTGAGCAGATGAGAAGTATCGGCATCATTTTCGAGATTTGATTTTACGTTTAGCAGATCAAGGTGTCGCGCAGTTTCCTGGTAGAGATAGTTCAGTTTTTGGAAATCGGTATTTTCCAGCAGGTCAAAATGGCCTTCAAGTCGGATAATATTGTAGAGATTGCGGGCGTTTTCGAGTGCTTTTTTGATTTCGAGCACTTGTTTGCGATCTTCGATTTCGCTGACTTGCTGGGAGAATATTTCTGCGTTTTTCAGGTCAAAAAGAAACAGTTTTTCCCGTATGTCTGCGAGTTCTGCTTCAATTTCTTCTTTAGATTTGAAGAGGTTGGAGTAAAATTTTATTTCGTCTCCGAGATCAGCTTGCAATTCATCGAAATAAGCTTTGTTGGTAGCGTCAAATTCTTGAGATATGTCGGCGAAGTCCACGACATAACCGTATCGGAATTTTTTGTAGGGCCGGTTTACGCGGGTGAGCGTTTGCAGGAGATTGTGATCCCGAACGACTCTTGCCAGATAAAGTTTTTTTAACCGCTTGGCATCAAAACCGGTAAGCAACATTTGATAGACAAAAAGGATGTCAATATTTCCATCTTTAAACTGCGCCACTTCTTCTTTGCGGTCGTCTTTGGAACCGGTATCGTGCAGGATGAGGGAGGCGGTAAGTCTGGCTGATTGTTTTTTTACATAATAACCATATTCAAGAGGAGGTTCGGCAGCTATTTTATAGGGTTCGACCGGTTCGACTGTTTTTTGTGTAGGATTGTATTTGCTGATAAAAATCTCGAAGAGTTTTTGGGCTTGGGCAGAACTATCGCAAACGACCATAGCACCAATTGTATGATCCCCCATGCGATTGCGGGTATCCACAAAATCTTTGATAATATAATCGAGCATCGGCTCCACAAATCGCGGATGCGCATAAATGAGCCCTTTTTTCACCGTTCCCTTCAGGATTTCCACTTCCTTCAGAGCAGCCTTCAGGGTCAGCTTGTAGGTAGTTTCAATGTCTTCACGAATGAGCTTTAAGGTATAGCCATCGGCAATAGAGGCATTATAATAGTATTTGTGGATATAGTCGCCAAAAGTTGCGCGGGAAGTCCTGTCATTGCCGATCAATGGTGTACCTGTCAGGCCGATGATTACTGCATTTCTATCAGAGTTTATCAGATTGGCGAGGAAACTCCCTTTGGGGTCATAACTGCGGTGTACTTCATCGAGAAAATAGATTCTTTGTGTGCGGATATCGTAATCTTTATCCTCAAGAATTGTAGTATCCTCTTTGAATTTCTGGATATTTACTACCGTTATTTCCCTGTTTCCGGAGAGATTGTGAATGGCCTGCCGGGTTTTAAAGTTGCGAAGCAATTCTTCTTTGGAGTTGACAGTATGTACGGTCAAATCTCTGCTGGAAAATTCGCTTTTTGCCTGGTTCATCAGGTCAATACGATCTACGATAAAATAAAATTTGGGAACGATATCTTTCCGCTGAAAGTAATCTGTGAGGTATTTGACATTATAGTAAGCAAGTGCTGTTTTCCCGCTGCCTTGTGTATGCCAGATGATTCCCTTTTTGATTCCTGCTTCAAGTTTTTTTTCAATTGCAAGGGTAGCAAACAACTGCGGGTATCGCATGATATGTTTTTCCAGGCCTTTTTCTTCTTTTACATAAGCGATACTGTATTTCAGCAGGAGTGCCAGCCGGTTTTTGCTAAATAAGGAAGTGAGTATCCGATTGGTAGGCGTTTCAGGATTTTTGTTGGTGAGAAATTCGGGAGAATGTTTGATCGCGGATAAGTTATTGTCTTTCAGGACAAAGTTTTCTGTTTGTTCATTCTCCGGGCTAAGTAAGGTATTCAGATCAAATATTTCTTCTTCCCTGAAACAATGAAAAATAGCGGAGTTGTAAGAAGTAGTTGCGTAGAAAGCCCCCTGAACAGGTTCTATCGACTCAATATCGTAATCCATGTTGTTGGAGAACACAAGTATCTGTGAGATATTGGCAAACCTGCGGAACTTTTTATTCTTAAACCGAACATTAATGCGATCTCTTTCCTGCAAAATGCCCTCGTGGTTATTGGGTTTTTTGACTTCAACAAAAGCCAGCGGCATTCCGTTGATCAGCAGGGTGATGTCAGGCCGGAATTCATCTTCACCATTTTTACAGGTAAGTTCAGTAACTACATGAAAGGAATTATTATTAAGATTGTTAAAATCAATCAGTTTTGTCCCGGAAGTGGCGGTCAGCATTTGATAAAAAGCCGCTCCAAGGTCCTCATTTTCAAGCACCAGTGAGATATCTTCCAGGATTCGCTTGATTCCGTCTTTGTCTAAATCAGGGTTTATCTTTTGCATACTCTCCTCAAAAATATCTGGAAATATATTGGTGTCTTTATTCCAGGTTTTCTTTGAAAGCGAAAGGTATTGATAACCAAGGCGGCAAAGATGGAGAATTGCAGGGATTTTCACCCTTGTATTTTCATTAAAAGACATGTTCTAGTTGCTAAACATTTTACAGACCGTCAATATCGTAATTTTGACACTTAATTTTGACAGATATGTCTGTAAAAAAAAACTCTCCCCCTTTCACACCACCTCTTCCTTCCAGTCGGCGACGCTTTTCTCGGCGCTGCTGAAGCCGATACCGAGCAGGTGGATGGTTTTGCCGGTGTGGGTGTATTTTTCGTAGTATTTTTTCTGGCGAATCTGGGCCAAAGCTGCCTCCGCCGGTTCGTCGAGTTTGAATTCGATGACGTAAATGTCGGTCGGGGTGTGTACCACCACATCTATCCGCCCACGGTTGGTACTCACTTCTGTCTCGACGGTATAACTCCCCAAAAACTGAAAGGCGATGTATAGCAGCGAATGGTAATACGCCTCCTGATTGGCGATGAATATTTCGTAGGGAATGCGGGCAAAAAGGCTTTTGATCACGTCTATTGCCGTTTCTACGTCGTTGGCGTAAAAGGCTTTGCGCAGTTCGACCATAAACACCGCGCTGAACCCCGCCTGATCATACCGCAAATCACCCAGGATATTCCCATACATCGCGTCGCGGACTTCTTTATTGGGGTAATCGAGTATATACAACCCCATATCTGTCCGGCTTTTGATGGTCAGATAACCGGTCTGAAACAATACCGGAAGCGACTGAATGTGCTCGATGTCGTAGCCTGCAAAGGTCAGTGCGTCCACTTCCAGTCCTTCTATTTTGTAGAAATTCTGCGACTTCATCAGTTCCAGCAGAAAACTGGGCGTGCCTGATTCAAACCAGAAGTTGTAAAAGTCTCCATTCTGGAAAAAAGAAAGAATCGAAAAAGGGTTGTAAACAAAATTTCGTCCGTCCCAGCTATAACCATTATACCACAGCCGTACCTTTTGTAGAAACTCCTCACGAGACCCGATATTCCGCCGTTGCATCACTTTCGGAAAATAGGCAGAAAAATATGTCTCTAATTCTTCCTGTGTATAACCCAGCAAAGTGCTGTAGTTCTCTTCTAAGGTCAGGTCGTAGAGATTATTCAAATCCGAAAACAGACTCACTTTACTAAACTTCGAAATGCCCGTGATGAGCAAAAACTCAAGGTACGGATCGGCGTCTTTGATCACCGAATAAAAACTCCGCATGATACCCTGATGTTTTTTTGCCTGGGCAGTGTCCTTGCCCAGATAGTCAATAATCGGTTTGTCGTATTCGTCTATCAGGATGACGACTTTCCCACGAGTCTCCTTTAGTTTTCCAATCAACTCTCGCAACATCTGCCCGGGTTCGTTAGGTTCCAGATTTACCTCAAATCCGGTTGCGATTCTGTCCAATTCCTGTACAATTGCCTCCGAAAGTCCGCCCTCCTTATAACCCAGACTCGCAAACCCGAGATGAATCACCGGATGTTTTTTCGACCAGTCCCATTGATCGTAAATCCATAGCCCTTCAAACAAGTCCCGGCTTCCCTGCACAATGGATTTTATTGTTGAAAGCAGCAGCGACTTGCCAAAACGCCGCGGACGGGAGAGGAAATAGTATTTCCCTGAATTGAGCAACTGTGCGATTCCCTCGGTTTTATCGATGTACAGATAACCGCCATTTACAATTTCACTAAAAGTCTGGATGCCGATCGGGAGTCGTTTCATATTTCAAATATACAATTATGCCGCTATTTTTGATAGCCGGAGAAATTTACTTTTATTGGAAAATGTCTTCATCCATTCCCTCAAAAATGAAAAAACACCTACTACTTCTACTGATTTTGCTGCAAGCTGCCAGTATCCTGATGGCCGAAGATGGCTATCGCCTCTGGCTCCGGTATGACAAGATTTCTGATGAATCTGTTCTGACAAATTACCGGAAAACGATCACAGGCTGGATGGTGGATGAATCCTCCCCGGTATTCAGCTCTTCCCGCGAAGAGTTGCAGCGGGGGTTAAACGGGCTGCTGGGTGCGACCATTCCCGATGTCCATTCCTATACCAAAGGCAATATCGTCATCGCGGGTACACCCACCGGCTCACCGACAGTAAAATCGCTGGTTGATGCCGATATGCTGAAAGATATAGGCCCGGAAGGATTTGTCATTGTGAGCGTAACCGCAGGAAAAAAGCCCGTCATTGTAATTACCGGGAATACCGAAAAAGGAGTGTTATACGGTGTATTTCATTTCCTCCGGCTCCTTCAGACCCATCAGGATATCAGCAATCTTTCGGTCAAAAGTTCTCCCAAAGTCACCCACCGCCTGCTCAATCACTGGGACAATCTCGACCGCACGGTCGAGCGGGGATACGCGGGTTTTTCGCTCTGGGACTGGCATAAACTCCCCGACTTTCGCGACCCGCGCTACACCGACTACGCCCGCGCCAATGCCTCTATCGGCATCAACGGCACGGTGGTCACCAATGTCAACGCCAATGCGCTGATCCTCACTCCCGCTTATCTCGAAAAAGTCGCCGCACTTGCAGATATTTTCAGACCCTGGGGAATCAGGCTTTACCTTACCGCGCGATTCAGCGCGCCTATAGAAATCGGCAAACTCAAAACCGCCGATCCGCTCAATGATAGCGTGCGCCAGTGGTGGACAGAAAAAATAGATGAGATCTACCAATATGTCCCCGACTTCGGCGGATTTCTGGTCAAGGCCAATTCGGAAGGACAGCCCGGCCCGCAAAACTACGGGCGCAACCACGCCGACGGCGCCAATATGCTCGCAGAAGCCCTTGAACCACACGGCGGTGTGGTCATGTGGCGCGCATTTGTCTATGACGACAAAGAACCCGACGACAGAGCCAAACAAGCCAATAACGAATTTGAGCCGCTGGACGGGACTTTCAGGAAAAATGTAATCGTTCAGGTAAAAAATGGGGCCATAGACTTCCAGCCGAGAGAACCTTTTCACCCGCTGTTTGGCGCCATGCCTCAGACGCCGCTGATGATGGAGTTTCAGATCACACAGGAATACCTCGGTTTTGCCACCCACCTCGCTTATCTCGGCGAATTATTTAAAGAAACTCTCGACGCAGACACATGGGCCAAAGACAAAGGTTCGACCGTCGCAAAGGTCATTGATGGAAGCCTGGATGGACATTCTCTTTCCGGTATGGCCGGTGTCGCCAATATTGGTACAGACCGCAACTGGTGCGGCCATCATTTCGGACAGGCCAACTGGTATGCGTTTGGGCGACTGGCCTGGGATCATACCCTGACGCCCACACAGATTGCAGAGGAGTGGGGGAGAATGACCTTTTCCAACGATATGGCCATCCTCAGCCCTATCAAGCGCATGATGCTAGGATCGAGGGAAACGGTCGTCAACTATATGACGCCGCTGGGCCTCCATCATATTATGGGTCGCAACCATCATTACGGTCCCGGCCCCTGGGTAACGGGGGGCAGGGCAGACTGGACTTCGGTGTATTATCACCGGGCCGACAGCCTCGGCGTTGGGTTTGACCGCACGCCGTCGGGCAGCAATGCCACCTCGCAGTACGCGCCCGAAGTGGCGAAAATGTTTGCCTCAAGGACCGATTGTCCGGAGGAATTTTTGTTGTGGTTTCACCACGTGGGCTGGGACGAAAAAGTTGCTTCAGGTCGCACGTTGTGGGACGAGATCTGCCACCGGTATTATCAGGGCGTAGAGGAAGTCAGCCAAATGCAGACCGAATGGGCATCGCTGGAAGGGAAAGTGGATGCGGAGCGGTTTGCCCATGTAACGATGTTTTTGAAAATACAGGAGAAGGAAGCGAAACTCTGGCGGGATGCATGTGTGTTGTATTTCCAGACCTTTTCGCAAAAGCCGATACCCGCCAGTTTGCCCAAACCGGAGCATACGCTGGAGTATTATGAGAACCTGCGGTTTCCCTATGCGCCGGGGATACGGCCGAGGTGGTGAGGGGGGATTATTTCCGCCGCAAAAGAAAGTTTTTGCGTGGGGGTTCTGGCAATTTATTCGTTGTTCAATTTTATAAATTCCTGGATGTGTTTGCTCAGCACATGGCTTTTAGTTGATGTTCTGCTCATTTTTTACTCTGGTAAATCATCAAAGCTACCTTCGATTCTCGCTTCACAGGTCTCAAAGTTTAAAATATTCTTTTGCTCTAACTCATCCAATCTATCGAATACGGCCTGATAGTTGCCTTCGGGTTGAACATCTAATGAAAGAAATATGCCAGTTGCTCTTTCATAAGAGATTGTTAGTTCTTTCATTGAATCAAGAATCTCAATTTGTTTGTCTCTATCCACACTTTTTTTAAAAAACACCCTGAATGTTCGATGCCCACTTTGTTCTATCAATTCCTTTATTTCCGGTTTTGTATTTTCGGACTCAGAAGTTGCCCTAACGATATCATGAAAGTTTAAACCGTAGGCGTAAAAAGGTACATTTTCAATTTTATACAAATCATTTCCCAGTGGTGTTGCCCAAAATGCTTCACCTCCAATAGCCCAGTGGTTAGGCAAATCTATATGTATTTTTTCCAATCCTTCTTCGTTCATGGTTTGTTGAGCATAACGTTTTCGGGCTTTGCGAAGGCGGAATTTTTAAGAAATACCGTTCGTTCCAGAAACCCTACTTCAATTATACGAAAAACCTGTCACCCGAATCACAACTCCCCACTTTTGCAAAGCCGCTGTTGGTGCGGTACTTTTCATTTTCGTTTATATTTCACCTGTTTTATTCTTTCTCCGTTAAGTAATAAGTCTCCGTCCCGGAACTCTAAACTAAAAAAGTCAACAAGCACTTTATTATCAGATACAAGTAACCCTTTTGTCACATAATCTGCCCGAAATGTTACTTCGTAATTTACAGCATCCAGATATTTTAATGTTATGTTTGTATTTGTCTCCGAATTAAAATAATCTCCATTAATTTTATTGAAGTCAAATTCATTTCCGGGTTTACCTACTTTGGTCAGTGAATAGGGTGAATGATTTACATAATATGCTGTTACCTGCATTTCTCCATTTGAGTTGGTAGTAAATTCTTGCTTAAAGTCTGTATCAAACTTTTGCCGAAATATATTATCTGCTTCACGTTCTAATTCAACATCATTCCTGCCTACTCTTTTTAAAAATATTTTATTGTCATTCTTTTCAAATGTGAATGCAAAATCACTATCCGTCAGGTATGTTCCTAAGATTTCATCTTCACTTACATATTTACCTATACTTGTTGGCTTAGTTATAAGATACGTTTCTGGCGACTTTAAGCCAAAAACGACATCAGCCATTTGCCTTGTTTGATTATAAGGAATGGATTTGCCTGTATTAGTCAGGGTTAACATCGAAATATTTTTTTGAGGAAACCTAATTACAGTTGCCTTCCAGGCACCGGTCGCTCCTTCGTGAAATTTATATTCTACCCCTTTATACTCACCAAATTCAAGACCGAAACCATAATTATTAAATTTTGAATTGTCAATTCCTTGTTGGCTTTGCAAAATGACTTCTCTGTTTAAGGTTGTCTTTCCTTTCCCCTGCACTAATTTTTCCCATTGAATTTGATCTTCCAGGGTCGAAAAAATATTACCATCACCAACTACATTCCAAATCCAATCATAAGTAGTCCAGGTGCCAAAATTGAAATAAGCCCTGGCAATTTGTCCTCGTATTTTAGCATAGTCACTCTCAAAAGAGGTGTTTGGCATATTCAATTGCCTGAACATTTCATTAGTGTATTCCACGAAGGTTTTCTTTGAGACTTTTTCTATAATCAGGGCCAACAGTATGTAGTTCGAGTTGCTGTATAAATATTTCGTATCTGGTTGAAAATTCAAATCAGTCTGCTTCTCAATTAAAGCTAATACATCATTATTGGTAAAGGATTTCTCCCACCAAGTGTACCCTTGTAATGACCATAAATCATAACAGTCTCTGATACCGCTTGTATGATTCAACAAACTTTGAATAGTGATCTTATCGCTGATATTGGGGTACAAGTCTGGAAACCATTTTCTAATATCGTCAGAGAGTTTAAGTTTCTTTTTGTCAACCAAGGTCAGTATTGCCAGTGCGGTGAATTGTTTCCCATTTGAAGCAATGTTGAAACGTGTTGAATTTTGAATAAGAGAGCTGTCTGTTAAGTCTGCGTAACCTGCATACTTTTCATAAATCACTTTTCCGTCTTGAATAATAGCAGTTGCAATACCTGGAGAATTTTTTGGTACGTCCTGGGTTGCAATGCTGTCAAGAAGGATGATTTGCTTTTTTGATAATTGAACCTGTCCTAAAACTGCTGAGCAGGAAAGAATTGTCAAAATACTTATTAATACTATTCTCATTTTTTCAATTTTTAGGTAGTGTCGATTTAGTATGGTACCCAAGATCCTATACTTCCTGAATCCGAAAGCTTCTATACTACAAATGAAGTGGTGCTTGCCTGCCGATTATCATCTTCCCTTCTCTCTTCGTAAGATAATAGAGCGTCAGCCCAATACTTAGCAAAAAAATCACCGTAAATACCGAACCCTCAATCCCTACGGCGCCTCCGGTAATTAGCTCATGGCCGTAAAATTCAGATTGAATAAGGGTTCCCATATCATTCAGTCCGGTGAGGCTGGATCCGTAAAAAGGTTGGGCAAAATTCCATCCCACATGAAAGAAAAAGGGCAGCCATATTCTTTTTGTATACACAAATAACATGGCCATCGTAAATCCCCAGACCAAATCCGTAAAAAGGCTAAACAGGTTTGCGTTTTCATTAAACACATGGGCGGTTTCCAGTAACATAGCGATTATCAGTGTCGGGTTAGTGCCCAGCCAGTTTTCAAATTCCCTGACGACTAATCCTCGTAAAAACAGGTCTTCAATTAATGCGGCAACCATCAACAGCGTAAATAACCGGAGGGAATAGTGGTCGGTCGTTATGCCAATGACCTGATAATTTCCCAATAAGTATAAGATAAAAACGGATAGGGAAATCGTTAAAAATCCTAATGAAAAACCTCCTGCCAGTTCTTTAGGCAAAAATTTCAGGGATAGCTCTGTAATTTCCCGTTTGTCATAAACCCGAAACAGAAAGTAATACCCAGCGAGTAAAACGATCATAGATATACCATGGATCAATGGATCGGCGATCTCTTTATCCTGAAAGATGCTGTAAAAAAACGGTTTCAGTACAAAATTCTGAACGACAACTAACGCCGAAAAACAAATCCCGATTCCTGCAATAATTTTTATAACCGGAAAATGCAACACACGCCTGATCGTTTCATTCATTACTTTTTCCCCAATGTCTACGTACCAGATATCGCCGTAAATGCTCTTAGATGTGAAGGGGTTTCGGCTTGTTTCACTAAAAAATCTGCCACATCTGCTCTGTTCGTTCCCCCAATCTTGATGCCTTTATACAGCCTGGTTTCTATACGATACTTTTCGGTTAATGGCTCATCCAATAATCTTCCGGGCCGCACAAATATCCATTTCATTTCCGATCCGGAGATAATTTCTTCCATTTTGGTTTTGTCGGCATACACGTCCTTCAGGAAGTACTTCAAAAACAGCCCGACAAACCACGAGACATAATTACGGCTTTCGCCAGCACCAAAACCCGTCACAAAAATAAAAGGGACATCGATCTTATTTTCTTTTTGAACTTCCACCAGAAGTTTTGCAAAATCGGAAAACAGTGTGGTTGCCTTCATATTTTTACTCGCCCCCAATGTGACGATTACCGCATCGGCATTTTGAATCGCTTTCAGTAAATCAGACTTATTCAATGCGCTCCCGATGACCGAATGAAAAGACGTTTTCTCCGAAAGCTGAATTTCTGAACGGGAAAGTGTCGTTACCTCATGCTTGCGCTGTAAGGCCCTTTTTAAGGTTTCGAGCCCAAGGCCGGCAGAGGCTCCGATGATGGATATGTTCATTTTAATATTTGTTGTTTGTGTAAGTATAGGTAAAATCCATATAAACACAACCACACCGCTCATTTAGCTGATCAGTCAATTCACTTTTCCCAGAACACAATTTTGTCTTGTTTCCGTTTACTATTCATGGTCGCTAACGGTTGGTGGGCGTGTCGTGTTTCCAAAACGATTGACCCCCAAATCACATAGTCCCGCCCTTTCCCCACAAACTCCTGGCCTTTCCCCACATCTGGTTGATGAAGTGAAAACCAGATTTTTACTTGCGGGGAATTAAACAAATTTACGATGCAACATAAAACATTTCTTTTCTGCTTTTTACTGATGCTCCCGACCTTGTTCATGGGACAAGTCCTTCAAGAAATCAGCACAGAACCTAAAGGTCTTACTGATCCCGATAAGTATCCTTTTGAGGTGTACATGAAAATTGGTCTACCAATAGGATCATTTACTATTGAAAACGGCTATCAAAACATCCATCAAATTTTCCAGGGTGGCGGGCTTGATATGCCCCAAATTCGCCAGATGAATGTCTATGATATAGGCGTGAGGTATAAGAGATTCTATGCGGAAATAGGGGGCGCAAAAGAATTCGGCAATTCTAATATCCCCGCATTTTCAAATGATCGTTTTTCCGTTAATTCCACATTCTCGATGTGGTGGGTGGACCTTGGTTATTCCGTTTGGCAAAACAGGAATTCGGCCCTATTGTTACGTTTGGGCATTGGTCAGGTAGTATCTTCATACGATATTCGCTCATTGCAAAATATAAGTCCAGTGGACTTTGAAGATCTACTTACCGGGGGAGGCAATTCTTCCACGCTCATTGATCACGAAAATACATTTTTGGACATTAGTGCAGAATGGTGGGTAGGTAGAGCCAAAAGTCATACAAGCTTTGGGGAAGCAATTAGGATCGGATATAGGAGGGGCATAAATGAGACAGCCTGGGAAGCCACCGATGCTAGCACGCTCAATGCTCCCATGGATCGAATGGGCCAAATTTATTTCAATTTCAGTTTTCATTTAGGGAGAAGCTTCCCTTCAAAATCTAAATAGGATAGGATATGAAACGACTAATAAAACCAACTATCGCATTGTGTTGTGGCACACTGTTTATCATGACAACAATCGTATTAATGGGAGCCAGCTCACCCTTGGAGCAAACAGAGCATGCTACATTGAGAATTTACAACAAAGGCTATTATGCAGGCTTCAGCTCAGGCTTTGGGGTAAAAATCAATGATCAGATGGTGGTCAAACGCTTGAAAGGCAGGTCTTGGGTAGACGTAAAGGTTCCCGTAGCCACATTGACCCTGGAGACAGTTCCAGAATTTGGCTATCCTACCTATGTAGGAAAAACATATTCTTTGAAGACAGAAGCAGGAAACCTATATTATCTGGAAGCTGTTTTAGATTATGAGTTTTTGACCAGTACCATGCATTTGGTCTTGCGGGAGAAAAGTCGAGCTGAAACAGAAATGAAACGATTGAAACAGGAAAACAATGTCATTCAAAAACTTGAATAAATGGTCTCCATGGGGATTTTCGATCCTTGTTATTGGCATATCGATCTTCTGGGGGGTAAGGCTTCACAAAAGCCTCACCCTCCAATATGCCGGGGAATGGGATCAACTGGGAGGCTTCCTACGCTGGCTGATGGGTTTTGTCGTCATTCTCCTGGGATTGGTTCTGGTGAGCTGGCTAAATTTCAAGGGCCCTAATCAATGGTGGGGCATCCATCCACAAACAAAGTGGATCTACCGAAGCTGGGCCTTGTTGTTGTTCTTTTTTCTCTATCTCTTTCTGCAATGGGCTACAGGTTTACAAGTGGATCTGGTGGAAGAAAATACCATGGTGGCCATACTGGCCTTTGCCTTTGTCATGGGCTTTACCTTTGTGGCGGGATTGATCAGGAGTAAAAATCAGCAGACGAAACTCTTGCAACAACAAACAGCCGCAGAACTACAAGCCCTTCGTTCCCAACTCAATCCGCATTTTCTCTTCAATGCCCTAAATACCATCTATAGCCATGCCGTTCCCCTGGAGGATGAAAGCCTCGCTGAGCGTATAGAGGAACTTTCTGGTATTTTGCGATTTACCCTGCAGCAAGCACAAAAAGAGTTTGTAAGCATTGAGGAAGAACTGACCTTTTTGAACAGGTACATTGGGCTGCAACAAGCCCGAATGGCTGAACCTGAACGTGTACATATTGATATCCAATGGGACCAACGTGAAGCACGAATTCCTCCCCTTCTCTTGCTGCCATTTGTAGAAAACCTTTTCAAATATGGCATTTCTCCTCAAAAAGAAACACAGGTGAGCCTTGCCTTGTACATAGAAGAAGGTGAGTTAACTTTTACTACCGTCAATCCCATTTATTCAACGAAGCAAAAAGGGACCGGCAATGGCATTGAGCATGTAAAAAGACGCCTTGCCTTGCTCTATCCTGACCGCCACCAATTGTCCATAGAACAAAAGTCCGGACAATTCAACGTGCATATGCGGCTGGAACTAGACCGTATTTCTGTCCATTCAATATAAAATAATCATGATCTTGCAAGCAATAGCCATAGACGATGAGCCTTCTGCCCTCAAGGTTCTTCAAACTCATGCCGAAAAAATTCCTTTTCTTAACCTAAAGGCAAGCTTTCTTCATCCAACTGAGGGGCTGGCCTACCTCCAAAACCATCCCGTTGATTTGGTATTCTTAGATGTCCAAATGCCAGATTTGATGGGTACGGAACTGGCAGACTTGCTCAGGGATGTGAATGTGCAATTGATCTTTGTCACAGCTTTTCCGGAATATGCTGTACAAGGATTTCAACTTCGGGCCTTAGATTATTTGCTCAAACCAGTCTCCTTGCCACGATTCCTCGAGGCCTGCAACCGAGCCTTGCAAGGTCAGCAAATACGAATGAATCAACCGCCCAACTTTTTCATCAAGGATGGCTATGATTGGGTAAAGGTAGATTTAGACAAGGTTTTGTATATCCGTTCTGACACCAACCTATTGTTTTTCCATCAGACAGAAAAAGTAGTTAGTACACGGATGACGATCTCAAAAGCACTCGATATGTTGCCCAAAGGAACTTTTGTCCAGGTACATAAGTCATACATTGTAGCCGTTCATGCGATCAGAAAGATTGAAAGGCATCAATTGACCGTGGGCAAGGAACAGATTCCCCTCGCAAGTAGATACAAAGAAGATTTACAACGATTAATACTGGGATAAATCAAATGACTTCCTTTAGTGCATGTAGGATTTTAAAAAGAGGGCAAAGTGCCGATTGCCAAACGGTGGGTAGTGGAGCGCACCATTGCCTGGACGAATTTCTTCCGGAGGATTGTTAAAAACCATGAACATACCCTACGATCGGCCAAATATTGGCTGATTTGGGCGAATATTTCCATTATTTTAAATCTAATCACCTGATGGACACCCACTTACATTTCCTAACATGCTTTAAGGGTTTTGAGCTTCTCATATCATTGCCTCCAGCTTTTACTTATTGATACGGTTACCTTGAAGGCGGTACCCAGAGAAAGATCAAAAACTGCTTCCGGATTGTTGTTATCTGCTAAATATTTTTTTGCTGTCTGAATCCCGAAGTTAAATTTATTAACATAACCTAAAATCTTTAGGGCTTCGGCAATTTCAAAGTTTCGGTAATCACTCACATTGGGGAAATTGGAAGTATTAACCTGACCAAACAGAAAGCCGGGGTTTTTTATTTCTACCCTGTCAGAAAATTCATAAACAAGTATAGGTGCGTTGGATTCATAATTCCGATGAATAACGGCATTAAAAACCAATTCACGAATTGCCCAAAGAGGATAATTGTAAATGATTTCTTCCTGCATGGAATTTGTCTTTTGTATCAGGCTTTTTCGAATAATCACGGATTGAATAAATTCATCGAGATTGAGCAAATCAAGACAAAGGCACTTTTTAAATTCTTTTTCAAATTCAATTCCAGGCGTAATTTCCTTACCAGGAACTTTAACATATTGAATATAGGCGCCAGGAATAAAGTGTGTGGGATTCTGACCAAACATTAACACACCGGCATTGGTCGGGCAGTCATACCTCAAATCATAAAATCTCAAGGATGCAAGCTGATGTTTAATGGGTCGGTTGTTTTGCTCTAAAGTTTCTCTGTCAATGGCTTTGGGTAAAAAAAATGTTTTAAACAGGTCGGTATTTAGATCTTCCAATGTGGCGCTGAAACACGGGCTTGTATCAAATGACTTAGATAAACTACTCCTGCGCTCAGAAAGGATTTTTTCATCTTCTATGCTTGCCTTTGCTTTTCTTGGACCAACACGTATCCAACACCTTCCATCATAGCGCACTGGTGGAAATGATGAAGGATGCACCTCCACCACCACGACGTCTCCCCCATCAAGATGAAAAACCTGACTGACTGTCATTGAGGGCTGTGGCAATACATTACCATTTGCCTTTATATTACCAATTTTTTGGAGTTCTTCATCACCAATACTTAAACCACCTAGTGTCCCATCATCATTTACACCTAAAAGAATATAGCCTGGCTGACGATGATTGGCAAAGTCATTTGACATCGCACAAACTGCCGGTCCAAGCTTGTCTTCTCTGAAAGAGATAGTTCTTTGTATTCTGTCAGACTCAAGATCAATTATCAGTTTTTGTAATTGTTCCTCTGTCATTTTATTTCGGCTTAGTCTTCTCTTCTAAATCCCTCGTCTGCAACACAGCATTGGCCTTCAAAATATCGAAAAGCCAGACAAAACTGCCCTTAAAGCTCTTGTTCCCTACCGCGTATATCCATCGATCAGCACCTGAATGCCATCAATCTTCTGATTGAGTTTGGCCAGGGTAGCGTCAAAATCGTCCTTGCGCGCCATGGGTGTATTTACGCTCATGTAAAACTTGATCTTGGGCTCCGTACCAGACGGGCGGGCAGAGACTTTGGTGCCGTCGGCTGTCAGGAACTGCAGCACATTGGATTTGGGCATGTCGATAGGCAGTTCCTCACCGGAGGTGAGGTCGGTGCGTATCTGCCGCTGGTAGTCGAGCATGGTCACCACGGGTGAACCTTCGATTTCTTTTGGCGGATTGGTACGCATATGGGCCATGAGTTCGGCGATTTCTTCCTGGCCTTTTTTGCCGCCTTTTTTGATGGAAAATAATCTTTCCAGATACATGCCAAAGGTGAGGTAAATCTCTGTCAACAGGTCAAACAACGTCAGCCCATTGTCTTTGGCATAGGCCACAAGCTCTGCGATCATCGCGCAGGAGGAAATGGCGTCCTTGTCGCGGACAAAGTCTCCGATAAGGTAACCGTAACTCTCTTCACCACCACCGATAAACTGGCGTTTGCCCTCATTTTCCCTCAATACTTCTGCAATCCATTTGAAACCTGTCAGCGTATTGATACAATCCACACCAAAACGGTCAGCCATTCGGTCAATCAGGTCGGTGGTTACAATGGTTTTACACACGTACTGATTGCCATCGAGTTTTCCTTTGGCTTTCCACTGTTTGAGGAGATAGTAGATGATGAGCGAACCGGTCTGGTTGCCATTGAGCAGTTGCCATTCGCCATGGGGGTTTTTTACGCCAATGCCTACGCGGTCGGCGTCGGGGTCGGTAGCCATGACGAGGTCGGCGTCAAGTTCTTTGGCTTGTTTGAGCGCGATGCTCATCGCCTCGGTTTCTTCCGGGTTGGGGTAAACGACAGTGGAAAAATTACCGTCAGGCGTAGCCTGTTCTTTTACCACATGCACATCTGTAAAGCCCAGTTTTTCGAGGATGCGTGGAACCATCGTGATGCCGGTTCCGTGGATGGAGGAATAGACAATTTTAAGATCTTTCTGATTGGCGATTGCTTCCGGAGTTACAACATTACCGGCAACGGCATCCAGATATTTTTTGTCGAGGTCTTCGCTGATACGGGTGATGAGGCTGTCATTTGCCTGAAAATTCACTTCATCGGGACCAGCAATTTTATTGACTTCGGCGATGATGTTTTTGTCATGAGGCGCTACTACCTGTCCGCCATCGTCCCAGTAAGCTTTGTAGCCATTGTATTCTTTAGGATTGTGAGAGGCGGTAAGTACAACTCCGCTTTTGCAGCCGAGGGTGCGTATGGTAAACGAGAGTTCGGGGGTAGGACGTAGTTCTTCAAACAGATACACATGTATGCCATTAGCGGAAAACACAGCGGCAGTCATCTCACCGAAATATTGGCTATTGTTGCGGCTGTCATAAGCGATGGCAACGCTTATTTTTTCGTTGGGGAATGATTTTTTGAGGTAATTGGCGAGGCCCTGAGTCGCCATGCCGATGGTGTATTTATTGACGCGGTTGGAGCCGGTACCCATGATACCGCGGAGGCCACCGGTACCAAATTCAAGATTTTGATAGAAGGAGTCTATCAATTCTTCAGGGTTTTCGTTGGCCATCATGCGGCGGATTTCCGCCTTTGCAGATTCGTCAATATTGCTGTCGAGCCAGGATTGTGCGCGTTTTTTTTCTTCAACTGCTACCATGTGAGTGTTTTATTTTTTGGTAGCCGAAATATAAGAAAATGTAAAAGATTTTCTTTGACTAATTGGGAATCTGTGAATAAAACCGTCAACTTAGGAATGCGGCAACCTCAATTCGATTTTTTCAACAGGGATGGTAAAATAGAATTCACTTCCTTTCCCTTTTTCTGAAATTACACCGATTTCCCCCTTATGCTGTTCGATGATTTTTTTACATAAAGCGAGTCCGATACCGGTGCCTTCGTAGTCAGCTTCTTTGTGCAGCCGCCTGAAGAGGAGGAAAATATGCTCCTGATATTCCTTTGGGATACCGATACCATTGTCTTTGACATGGAAACGCCACTGATCCTGCTCTACCTTACAACTGATTTCAATTTCAGGGGGCACCTCTGGGCGGGAAAATTTCAGTGCGTTGATGATCAGATTAGACAATAGCTGGCGAAGTTTGATTCTGTCGGCGGAAATGGTTTCGGGAATGGAATGAAAGGTAAGTTTGGCGTTTTTTTCTTCAATGGTAACAAACAATTCATTTCTGAGCTCTTCGAGAAGTTGAGGGAGGTTTATCGGGAAAATATTGATTTTGGTTGTATTGACCCGCGAGTAGGTGAGGAGATCGTGAATGAGTCGTTGCATATTTTTGGAGGCGGATACAACAAAATCCAGGTATTCGCGATCTTCTTCGGAAAGAACACCTGCGAGTCGTTTTTCCAGAAGTTGTGCAAAACTCACGATCGTGCGAATAGGAGCCCGGAGGTCATGAGAAGCCAGATAGGCAAAATTTTCCAGATTCATATTCGACTCAATGTAATTTTTGAGCTGTTCATTTTTTCGGTTGAGATCTATTTCCTTTTGTTTGAGCTCTGTCTCATCCTGTACGATAATGACCACACCCAGATTATCGCCCTGACTATCCATAATGGGTGAGAAGGTCAGCGAAGCATACATTACAGCGTCTTTGCCCGGAAAAACATCAGAAACCCGAACAATTTCCCCTTTTGATGCCTGACAAAAAATTTGAAAATACCGGTCAACTATTTCGGGGGAGAACATGTCTGTCCAGATAGGTTGAGCATCAAGTCCTTTTCCAAATTGATTCAAAAACCCTGTCAACAACTTATTATTGTAAAAAATCGGGGTATAGTTATCTCGTAACGCCAGTACCGGATCGGGAATACTGTTAATAATCGCATTCAGCATTGCTTCATTTTTTCGAAGTTGATCTTCTGCTTTTATGCGATCGGTAATATCTGACGCGACCCCTAACAGGCCGATAATTTCATTTTTCTCATTAAAAATGGGCTTTTTGATGGTCTCCAACCATTTTTCATTACCCATAAAATCATATATTTTTTCCCTTGACCGGAATGTATCTTCGCCTTTTTCCAATACAGTCAAATCGTCTTCCATGAACTGGGGGTCTTCGCTGAAGATGGGGTGAATCTCATCATCTCGTTTTCCCAACAAATCATCATTTGACTTACCAAAGGTATCTGCCAAAGCATTATTGGTAAAAATAAATCTGCGGGAAGTATCTTTGGCAAAAACGAAATGCGGATTAAGGTCTGAAATCTGACGAAGGAAGCGATTGTTACGCGCGATTACCTCTTTCGAATCATACACAAGCTGGTTGGTATAAATCAGAGTGATCAGAATCATAAGAAGTGCCATCAGGCTGACCATGATGTCAAGTGTTTCCACATTCTCCTCTTTAAATACGATTAAGCGACCGCTGACCAAATAGCTGAGGATAAAATTTACCGCCATAACAACGGCATTTAATATCTGCTCCAGAGGTCGTTGAGCGAGATAATTCCACACAAGAAAAATCGTAACAGGAATCAGCGGCAGCGCAAAGGTCAAACCAATTAATGCAGATGGAAGAATCGTAATCGGATAAACCAGAAATAAGCCCGCGTAAAATATAGCCCGAAGTTGCCGTCTGATTGCCAGGAAATGCATGACGATCATCAGCACCATAAATGCTACTTTGGCAATGATGTCAGCCATATTTCCCCATAAAATAGAATGTGCGAGTATGGGAATTACCAGTAAACACACAACGACCGAAAGCCTTCGTGTAAACTGGAGTCGCTGATCTTCTTCATGTTCGGAGAAACTGACACTCAACAAAGGTTTTCCGGTGATAAAGGTTCGGCTGAGGTAAATCAAAAAAAATGCGATGATGATTACCACGGCAAACAGTCCCATAGTTACACCAAAAATATTGCTCTTGTGCAATAGCACTTTATCCCTTTTAATCCTCTCAACCAGCTGTTGATTTTCTATTTCTCTTTTAGATATCTCGGATAGTTTATCATGCAGTTTTTTATAATCTGCACTTTCTTTCTGGTAGATTTCATTAGCTAACTCTCCGGCCAAATGGAAATATTCAGCAGCATTTTTGAATTCACCCTGTCTTTGATAAATGGTGGCAAGCAACTCACTGGCTGTTTTCTGAAGCATGGTATATTTTGCTTCCGTAGCGATTGCCAACATCTCCTGGGCATGTGTGCGCGCCTTATCCCATTGGTTGGTTTCGAGATAAATTCGTGCAAAAAGCTCCTCTGCGTTAATAGCTATTTTTTTAGCCATTATCTGTTTTTCAAGGTTTTTTGCTTCCTGCGCAGCGATTAATGCCGAGTCATATAAGCCGGCTTTCTGATATATCTGACCTAATACCACGTAAGATTCGCCGGAAATAAATGGAAAATTTTTCTGATTTGAAGAAATATCCAGTGCTTTTTTTATATAAAATAGTGCCGAATCCTGATATCCAAGGTTGGTAAAGCTGTAGGCCATATCCTTATATCCGTAAGCCATCAACCTGAAGTGCTGTTGTTTTTCAGCTAACCGCAATCCTTTTCGAGTTTCCGGAATTGCATGCTGGAAATTACCTTTTTCGGCATATAAGTGCCCTATGCAACCCAAGGCTGCAGCAGCTTTCCATGGCATTTGCATACTGTCGCTCAATACAATTCCCCGATTGAAATGATATAACGCATCATCATAATCGCTGATCTGAGTATAGGCAATGCCCATTGCCGTATGAATATCAATCAGTGCCGTGTCCTGTATCGACCTTCCGATAATCAATGCCTGCTGATAATCCAATATGGCGCTTACATAATCTCCTGACATCGACCGGCTTGACCCCATGATTTTCAAAAAGTAGCACTGCTTGCTCTTATTTTTAACTTTCAGCGAAAGTTCATAGGCTTTTGTGGCGTATTCATGGCATTTATCCGTGTTGACAAAAAAGTATAGTTTAGCCAGTTCGCCATAGGTCTCCATTCTCTTTTCTTCGGATTTTTCAGTTGCCAGCCGGTCAGTCAGCACCGCCGCTCCGGGAGGGAGCGCTTCCGGAATTTCTGCATATACTGAAAAAAATCCACATAGCAGATAAATTAGGATAAGCCACTGATAATGCTTCATATTGTTATCCTGTATTTTGCCTTTTTCACATACGAAAATTTAAAAATCAATTTCCTTTTTTGAAACCAATTACATCACATTAAAATATCTTAATACAATAAATATGTAAGATTTGGTGATTAATCAAAAACTTTAGAGCCTTTGTGTAAATACTTCTATATTCATCCTGTTAAAACTAACGAATTACTATTATGAAATCTGTCATTTTTTTGATTTTATCTGTGTTTTTTCTGGCTGGATGTAACCCAAAATCTCAACCTGAATCTTCCAACGACACTCCCATTTCTAATGAATGGATAAATTTTGCCGGTGCATCTGGCCCCGGAACAGGAAAAAATATTGTACTCATCAGTGGAGATGAAGAATATCGCTCTGAAGAAGCACTTCCTTTGCTCGGCAAAATTCTTGCCAACCAGCATGGTTTCAACTGCACGGTCCTCTTCGCACAGGATCCCGAAAAACCGGGTACCGTCAATCCCAACTATCTGCACAATATCCCCGGCCTCGAAGCCCTCAAAACTGCCGACCTGATGGTCATTTTTACCCGGTTCAGAGAATTGCCCAACGACCAGATGCAGATGATCGATGACTACCTGAAAAGTGGCAAACCTGTCATTGGCATCCGCACCGCCACTCATGCTTTTAATGTCAAAGACTCGACCAGCAAATGGCTTCACTATGGCAATTACTACGAGGGTGATATGGCTGAGTGGCAGGGAGGTTTTGGCAGACTGGTTTTAGGGGAAAAATGGATTTCCCATCACGGCCACCACAAACACCAGAGCACACATGGTGTCATCGCGGCCACTGATCACCCTGTCATGCGCGGCATTTCCAATGGCGATATCTGGGCCGCTACCGACGTATATGGCGTCAGATTACCTCTGCCGGGTGATTCGGAGCCGCTAGTGCTTGGACAGGTAACCAACCGCCCGGGAGAAATAGATGAAAATGACCCTTTTTACGGTCTCCGCCCCTCCGACAGCGAGGTAGCTACAACCAACCCCGCAAATAAAGACGTCGGCAACCCCAACGATCCGATGATGCCTGTAGCCTGGACAAAATCCTACCAGCTTCCCGGAGGAAAAACCGGGAGGTCATTTGCAACCACCATGGGCGCTGCTACGGATATGACATCAGAAGGCGTACGCCGTATGTTTGTCAACGCCGCTTACTGGCTCACCGGACTGGAAGTGCCGGAAAAAGCTTCTGCCAATATCGAAGGTACTTTTAACCCTTCCGCATACAACTTTCACAAGGATGAGTACTGGGATGAAAAAAATCTCCAGATCAGCGATCTGCGGTAGAAACAAATACTAAAGATCGAGCCAAAAAGTCAATACGGGCGTGAGCGGGCTCTGCCTGCCCACGACCCAACGGTTTAGGTCTCGGTCAAACTGATACCAGGCAAACGAGTTTTTGCGGTTCAGGAAATTTTGCACATCAAGTGCCAGCCACCAGGCAAATTTGGCGCGGTTGCGCCGCAAGGCAACGCGAACATCGGGCCTGAAATAAGGCGGCAACTGGTCCTGATTGGGCTTAGACCAGTTGACTGGGGCATCGTATCCATCATTATCTATTCTGCTCGCAAGTATCGGAGTAATGGGGTATCCCGAATTAAAAATAAACCGGATGCCCGTCTCCAGAAAAGTGTTTTCTCCCAGGGGAAATATCTGCCCGCCGGTAAAATTGCCCGAAAACCTCGCATCGTAATTAGACGGGTATTTGGTTTCGTCGCCCGGTCGCTTAAAATAGGAGCGAAGCGTAGAGCCCGACAATACAAAAAATGATCCTTGTGAGAATGATTTTTCCAGGCTGAGATCCAGTCCGTAATTGGCGCCCGTGCCTACACTCTCCAGATATTCGGAATCAAATCCCCACAGGCGGTTCAACACAAATATTTTTCGGTCAGGATCAGTCGTTACCGGCAGGTCATACAGGTGCTGGTAATAGGTTTCGAGCCGCAGGCGAAAACTCTTCCCCAACCGCTGGTCAAAAGCCAGAATCAGGTGGTGGGATTTCATCAGGCTCAGATCCTTGTTGGGCATCTGCCCATCTATATCGATAAAATAGTTGCCAAAAGGTACCGTTTTGCTGTGAAGGCCGTAGCCCAGCGATATAGTTGATGTAGGAGCAATTACCACCTTCGCACCCAGGCGTGGCTCAACCATACCCGTACCATTCAATCCAAAATATAGCGCATGGACGCCCGCGTTCAAAATCACCCTTGTATTTACCCGAATACTGGCTTGAAAATAGGGCTGCGCCTGCCAGGTATTTCCTTTCACATCTATCACCCTGCGCAGAAAAAACAGAGTATCATTCCACTTCTCATCGAGCATATCGTAATGAATCAGACTCGCGAGCACGCCTGTTTTGATCTGTAACCGCACATTGACCGTTCGCTTGTAGTACATACTTACCGAGTTACGCACGGTAACATATCTTTCGGTTTTTACCCTGCCTGTATCGAGCATCGGAGAAAGGGTATCATCATAAGTAAATGCATTTTGCCCCATCAGCGCTGCATTTAGCTGAAAGTATGATTTGTCGTCAATGACTCTTTTCCAGCTTGCTCCGACCACGCCCATTTGCGTACCGTAATCATAGATATAGTAATCCCGGAAGGTTTTCCACTCTGCATCGAGCGGACGGAGATACTGGGTGCTCATTCCTCCCAGCCCCCAAACACTAAACTGGTTTTTATCTCCCTGATGCTGAACTTTAAAAGACAGGTCGTAAAAGTTGTTGTCATTGCGGGGGCTGATGAGATAAATGCCCATTTTATTGAGAATGCCCAGGGTAGAATAACGAAAGTTGGTCAGGTACGATGATTTACCCTTGACAATAGGGCCCTCTGTAGCAAAGTCCAGCCCCAGCAAGCCCGCGCGGAAGGTGTGCTGCCGCTGCTGCATATTTCCTTTGCGGAAACGCATATCAAAAACGCCGGAAATCGCATCGCCATATTCTGCGGGAAAAGCACCGGTGGAGAAGTCCGAACTGCTGAGCATAGAAGCGCTGAAAGCGGTAATACCACCTCCGCCCGAACCCGGGCCGGCATAGTGGTTGGGATTGGGAATATCTACTCCTTCCAGGCGCCAAAGCAATCCGATCGGCGAATTTCCCCTGATGACAACATCATTGCGGATGTCCAGCCCGTTTTGCACGCCGGGCAATCCCTGAGCAAGACGGGCAGGATCGTTGGCCGTTGCGGCGTGGTACTGAAGCTCTTCCGGATCAAGCCTTCGGGCACTTACGACAGACAATTCATTAATCGGGTCGCTCCCTACGTAGGCATTGAGCTCTACGGCATCCATCTGGATACCTGTGGGCAATACGATATCGATATAATATTCGCGGGCAGAGTTGATCTGGATATTATCCCGCATAAATTCGCCGTAACCGAGGAGTTTTGCTTCCAGGGTACGTCTCCCGACGGGAATATTTTCCAAAACGAAATGCCCGGAGGAATCGGAAAATGTGCCGATTACTGCGGGCAAATTGGATACAAATACCTGGACGCCGGGTAGTGGCTCCTCCGTGTCAGAAATCACCCTTCCCCGAATGGTTTGGGTAAGTTGCTGGGAATAGAGTGCGGGAATACCAGATATAGCCAGGATGACCGAAACGATTCTGAAAAACAGTTGCATAGCCCCGAATTTGCAGAAAATTTCCGATACCCCACACAACCACCAGACATAATCATTTCACTTGTTATGGTTTCATCCATTTTTGTGTGTAAACCGGGTAACCTGAAGCGTACAGGCTCACGAGATATAACCCGGAAGCCAATCCGGCTGTCTCAAAAGTTGTATTCCCGGGAATATTCATTTGCCCACTGATCAGCCTTCTTCCGCTGAGATCGGAAAGAATAACCGTGGTAGTTTGCGCGAGGTTTTCACCTGAAATATCTACAGACAGATTGCCTTCCATGGTTGTGCCGAGAAATACTTTGGGCGCATACTGTTCGCGGGAAATGGCGGTAGAATTGGTTGTATCTCTGCCAGGCGTAAATTTCCATATCTGGTCAGAAGCAGAGTTGCCCCCGCTAATGGTTCGTTCGCCAAAAACCAGATATGCATTGCTGTCAAGCACACAGGAGGTTGCGTTGGCGATGCGGTCGCCGGGGTGATTGACTTCAAAAAACCACTCGTCTTTAGAGGGATCATAGCGGTAGGTATCTTTCTGATTACCACCTACATTGTGGACATACCCAAACTCACCGATACCAAAACCCGTTGACTGATCGGATTTAGGTAAAAGCCCCGCCACTTCTGCCCAGGTATCTGTCACAGGGTCATAGGCAAAAAAATCGCCCTGAACACTGCCAAACACCCAGAATCCCAAACCGATATACCCTTTACCTGCGGCGGTAAAGGCTACCTGTGCACGTCGGTCTTTTCCCGGAAAATCAGCCACCTGTGTCCAGATATCAGTATTCACATTGTATGCATACATTTTATTGGTACCATTTTCCGGGCCCATGTAATACATACTGTCAATGACAAAACCATGACTGTAAGCAAATCCAACCCCACCGGGCACACTTGCTCTGGTTTCCCAGGTATCTGTCGCCGGTATGTATTCGTAAAGATCAGAGTTAAAGGCAATAAAGGGGGTGCCAAATCCTGCAAATATGCGTCCATTAACAGAAAATCCGTCAGCCCCTTCCCGCACACCACCGGGAAAGTCCGCCTTCTGTGTCCAGGTATCAGTTGCGACATCATATTCCCAGAAATCGCCGATCGTATTGCCACTAAAAGCAGTGCGGCCTGTACCGCCATAAACCTTACCATTGGCCGCGCAACTAAAGGCCCAGAACCGGCCGGAGCCCATAGAAGCTTTTTGCTCCCACGTACCGGGGATTCGTTGTGCCATGCTGATTTCGCCTAAACTCAGGAGTGCGATCAGGGATAGCAGATACGTCAGTTTTCTGTGTACAGGGTTCATTGTTATTGTAATTTTTGTTAACAAAATGCCTGTTACAAAACTCTGTCACTGGTCTGTAACATACCTCCCCAGAATTAGGGATATTTAGATAAGATTTTCGCGAAGGGCTTTGGCGACCGCTTCGGTCATAGAAGCGACGTGAAGTTTGTCGTAAATAGATTTCAGATGTGAGCGCACGGTCTCATAGCTAATGTTGAGTTCGGCGGCAATCATTTTGGAGGAAAAACCGCGTGCCAGTTGTGCGAGAACTTCGGTTTCTCTCGGGGTGAGGTCATAGGCCGAGGCATCCGGTTTTCCGCCAAATTTTTGAAGCAGGTGAAGGGTTTTCCGGGCAATGCCCGGAGACATGGGCGCACCGCCTTCATGTACCTCCCTGATTGCTTCGAGAAGCCTCCCTGGAGGGGTATTTTTAAGCAAATATCCATTTGCCCCGGCACAGAGCGCCTGAAATATTCGGTCTTCATCCTCAAAAACCGTAAGCATCAGCACCTGAATATGGGGGAAAAACTGGCGCATCAACCCGACTGCTTCGATGCCGTTTCTCCCGGGCATGGAAATGTCCATCAGCACCACATCGGGATTGCTTTGATGGATTTTTTCCTCCAGATTCGTCGGGTCACCAAAACTCCCTCCTACTTCGTATCCGGATGTACCATTGATCAGCATAGTCAGGGCATCGCGCAATTGCACGTAATCCTCAAAAATCGCAACCCTGATAGAAGGTGTATTCATTCCGGAAAAATACTACATCAGCCTGAATACTTCCTCCCCTAATCGGGGGAAGCCCGAAAATTTTCTGAAAGACATATTCATGGTTTTTTTCACTTTCTTCTTCTATCTTCATCCTAAACCTTGCCCCTATGAAAATTACGCTTTTGTGGATCACTACCCTTGTCATAGGATTTGCTTCCTGCAATCCCGGCAAAACCTCTTTCCGGATTCAAAATAACCTTACCGATCCTCCGGTCAAATACGCAATCTCCCGGTTAGCTTCATTGGATGGAAGGGGATTATTTATTTTTAAAGACTCAAATCCGGACTGGACTATTATCACCCAAAAAGACAATCTCCTGGGCGATGAAGCCTATACGGTTCATTCATCCGGAAAAGATATCACCATAACCGGCGGAGATGCAGTCGGGGTAATGTATGGATTGCTCTACGTCAAAACCCAACTGGAGGCGGGAAAAATGGAAATTGAAGACATCGAAGAATCTCCGCGATTTTCCTTCCGCGCACTCAAGTTTAACCTCCCGTGGGACTCCTACAGAAATGGTGAAGCCTTACAACTGCATGAAGAAACCTGCCGCGATACGGTTTTCTGGCACGCCTTCCTCGATATGATGGCCGAAAACCGCTTCAACAAACTGACGCTGTGGAATCTCCATCCATTCAACTACCTGGTCAAAACCGAAAAATACCCCGAAGCCTGCGGGTTTTCCGATGAAGAGATGGCGCAATGGGAGTCTTTCTGGACAGCACTTTTTCGCATGGCCAAAGAACGAGGCATCGAGACCTATCTGATCAACTGGAACATTTTTGTTTCTCCCGAATTTGCCGAAGCGCATCATGTAGCCGAATATTGCATCAAAGGCGACTACTTCGTAGAGCAGGGCGACACTTCCGAAATCATCAAAGACTATACCCGCGAAAGTGTAAAAGCGGTCATTGATAAATACCCTGACCTCTCCGGACTGGGCATTACGCTGGGGGAAGGTATGGGCGGAATGACTGCCGGAGAACGGGAAAAATGGTTGCTCGACAGTTATGTAGCCGGTATGCGAATGGCCTCCCGAAAGGTGAAATTCATTCACCGCGTACCACTCTCAGCGGGCAAAGGCAGCGGGGGAAGTACGGATGTTTCGGTAGAAAAAATGACCAGAGAAACCCTCGACTCACTGTCCTGCGTCGATGGTCCGATCAATATTGAGCTCAAATTCAACTGGTCGCACCCCTATTCTTCCACCAAACTGGAAAAAGTGCATGGAGGAAAACTCACCGATGCGTACTGGAATCCTTCACCCCAAAACTACAAACTCGCGTGGATGATTCGCAATGAAGACTTTTTTGTTCTTCGCTGGGGACAGCCCGAATTTATCCGCGAACATATTTCTCAAAACGGCCACGAATATGTAAATGGCTACTATGTCGGCTCAGAGTGTTATATACCGGCCAAAGACTATATCACGGCTTTACCCAATACCTCTTATCGATATGCCTTCGACCGGCAATGGATGTATTACCAGCAATGGGGACGGCTGTTGTATAATCCTGCAACCGAAGATGAAGTGTTTGCCAATGCTTTTGAGTCGCGTTTTCCAGAGAAGGGAAAATCACTGTTTGAAGCGCAGAAAAAAGTGAGTCGGGTTCCCTTGATTATCGGCTCGTGGTGGAATGCGACCTGGGATTATACGCTTTACAGTGAAGGTATGCTGAGCCTCATGGGCAATGACAAAATGAAACTCCTTTCTCTCGATCAAATGAGCAAAAAGCAACCACTGGAACCCGATTATCTCAGCATACCAGAGTTTTTGGCGGGGGAGGCGGGTTCCGGAAAAATAACACCGCTGGTTTTGGCAGATTCCATAGACTCATTCTGCAAAGCAGCGATCGGAGAGACAGAAAGTATCCACACAGAAAACAATAACGATCTGCTGTACGAAGTCTCAGATATACAGACCTGGGCCTATCTGGGCATGTATTTTTCCCACAAACTACGGGCAGCAGTGGCGTACCAGCAATATCAAGATTCAGGAGAAAAAACAGCCCTTGAAGAGTCAGTCAAATGGCTGGAAATGGCAACGGGTCATTGGGATTCAGTTGTAAAAATCACAACACCGGTTTACCAGCCTATGCCTTTGCAGCATTATGAAAGAAATAATGGCGAATATTTTCACTGGTCAGCCGTGGCGGCTGAAGTTGAGGAGGAGTTGGATTGGCTGAAATCAAAACTTATGATACATTGAGATTATGAAAAATAAAAACTACATCGCACTGGGTATTGCACTGGGCGCTGGAAAGAGCTATCCAAAACTGTGGGGAAACTCCTTTATAAAGTAAAATTTGACAATCATTATCTATGAAAACAGGCCTTCTCGTCTGCGACCATATCAACGAAAATTTTCACCACATTTCGCCGGACTACACGACGATGTTCCGCGCACTTTTACCCGACCTCGACCTTATTCCCTTTATGGTAATCGACGGGGAGTTTCCAGAAAATGCGGAAGCCTGCGATGCTTATATCGCCACGGGTTCGCGGTTTTCGGTGTATGATGAGGTGGAATGGGTGTTACGGCTCAAAACATTTGTACAGGAAATCTATGCCTCAGGTAAAAAATACGCAGGCGTTTGTTTTGGGCACCAGATGCTCGGAGAGGCACTCGGCGGCAAGGTCGAAAAATCACCACATGGCTGGTGCGTGGGCGTTCACACCTTTTCTATTTTACAGACAGAGCCGTGGATGAAGCCTTTTCAATCCGAAGTCAACCTGCTGATGATGTGTCAGGACCAGGTGATACGGTTGCCGGAAAACAGTATTCATCTGGCGGCAGCAGCAGACTGTCCGGTGGCGATGTTCAGGGTAGGGGAGAATATGCTCGGCATACAGGCGCATCCGGAGTTTAGTCCAGTTTACGACCGTGCGCTGATGGAAAACCGGGTGGAGCGGATTGGCAGAGAAAAAGTTGAAATGGGAATCAGTAGCCTGGAAAAAACGCCTGACAGAGAAATCGTTGCGGAGTGGATCAGAAAGTTTTTGGCTGGTCGGGGATAATTTATATTCAAATTTTCATTAACATCACTGGCAAATGAAAAGAAGAGACTTTTTAAAAAACAGCGCTGTCTTATATACAGTATCCCTTTTGCCCTCCACGATCCAGGCATTTACGCCAAATGCACGTTTGCGTACTGCGCATATCGGGGTCGGAGGAATGGGCGCTTCGGATCTGAATTCTATTTCCTCCCACCCGCTGGTTGAGGTTACCGCCCTCTGCGATGTGGATGCTAATTCGCTGGCAGCAGCGCAAAAACTACACCCCCATGCGAAAGTTTTTTCTGACTACAGAAAACTCTTTGAGGAGATGAGCGACTCTATAGATGCAGTGATTGTTTCCACGCCTGACCACACCCATGCACCCGCGTCGATGCGCGCCATGGAAATGGGCAAACCGGTATATTGTCAAAAACCTCTCACACACCATGTTTCGGAAGCGAGAGCCATGCGCAAAATGGCGGAAGACCGCAACCTGGTCACCCAGATGGGCATTCAGATTCACTCTTTCAACCAGTATAGGGGCACAGTCCAGCTTATCCAGTCGGGCATCATCGGAAAAGTCAAAACCGTAAGGGCATGGTCGCCCAAAAACTGGGGATATGACGGGCCCGCACCCGAAGGAAGTGATCCCGTCCCCAATACACTAAACTGGAATCTCTGGCTGGGAACTGCTCCCGAAAGACCCTACAAGGAAAAAATCTATCATCCCGGCAACTGGCGCAAACTTCTTGACTATGGCTGCGGCACACTGGGGGATATGGGCGTTCATATCTTTGACACCCCCTATACTGCACTGGAACTGGATGTACCCAAAACCATAAAAACCAGTTGTAGAAAACCAACCGGATTCGGGCATCCGGAAAATAATACCGTTACCTATACATTTCCCGGAACGCAATATACGGCACCAACCTTAAAATGGGTGTGGTATGACGGACCCGGCGCGCCCAAAGACCATAAAGACCTGCGTTTGCCCGATGGAGAAAAGCTCCCGGATCAGGGCTCGATGTTTATTGGGGAAAAAGGCAGACTATTGCTCCCGCATATTGATTATCCCAAACTCATCGTCAACGGGAAATATGAAAAAATAGATTTTCCGGAGCTTGAGAAAAAAGATCATTACCACCAGTTTGTAGATGCCTGCCTCGGCACCGACAAAACCAGTGCACCATTTTCCTACGCAGCAAGGCTCACAGAAGCGATCCTGCTGGGTGTGGTTGCCAACCGTTTCCCCAATAAGACTTTACACTGGGACAATGAAACTTCCAGATTTGCAGAACCAGAAGCCAATCAATTATTAGATACAAAGTACAGAGCTTTTTAATGATGACCCTATGAAATCAACAACTTTCTTTTCGACCATTTTACTGACAGCAATCACCCTGCTGATATTTTCATGCAGTACGCCTCAAAAGAGCACTGAACCGGAACTGGTTACACTTTTCAACGGTGAAAACCTCGATGGCTGGGTAGGAAATAAACAATCATACAGAGTGGAAGACGGGATGATAGTGGTTGATCCGGAAGGAGGAGGCAGCGGAGGAAATCTTTATACAGAAAAAGAATACAGCGATTTTGATTTTTTCTTTGAGTTTCAGCTCACACCCGGCGCCAACAACGGTCTGGGCATACATGCACCGCTGGAAGGGGACGCCGCTTATGTGGGAAAAGAAATTCAGATCCTTGACAATACTTCCCCGAAATACGACAGCCTGAAACCCTACCAATATCACGGCTCAGTGTATGGTGTCATCCCCGCCAAACGCGATTTCCTCAAACCTGTGGGCGAATGGAATGAAGAAGAAGTGATTGTGCAGGGTTCGAAGATCAAAGTTATCCTCAACGGAACTACGATTGTAGATGGGGACTTCCTCGAAGCCAGCAAAGACGGCACCATGGACGGACACGATCACCCAGGACTTCAACGCACCAGCGGCCATATCGGCTTCTTAGGTCACGGAGATGTATTGAGATTCAGAAATATCAGAATCAAGGATTTAAGCGGGAAATAGGGTAAATTGTTTCGTATTTACAGTGCTGCCCGGAATCGATTTATTCATCATGTTGCTATCAAAATCCTGAATCCATTGATCAGCATCTGCACCGCCATCATGACGAGGATCATACCGGTCAGACGCTCCAAAGCGTTAAGTCCGCGCTCTTTCAGAATACGCAGCAAGACGGGCGCAAGCATGAGAATGACAGCAGCAAATGCCCACGCGACAATAAGTGCGAAAAACCAATTGGTCAGCTTGCCCGGATTGCTTTGGGTCATCAAAATCAGCATAGCCAATACGGAAGGCCCGGCGATCATGGGTATGGCGATGGGAACGAGGAAAGGCTCACCTTCGGGGTTTTGCCCCATGACACCTTCTGCCCGGGGAAATATCATTCGAAGACCGATGATGAGCAGGACTATCCCACCGGAAATGGTAACCGCTTCCTGCTGCAAGTGAAGAAAATCCAGCAGGGGTTTTCCTGCAAACAGGAAAATCAGCAGAATCACCAGCGCAATGCCCAGTTCTCTCGCAATGATCACACGCTGACGCTTAGGCTCAATACCTTTGAGGATAGACAGCATCACGGGGATATTGCCCAACGGGTCCATCAAAAAGAAAAGCAGCACCGCTGCAGATAAAATAGAGTTGCTGATGTCTTCCATGGGGCAAAGCTACTATTTTGTGGGAAGAAAAAATTGACTGGAAAGTATCAAGTCAGGCGTAATCAACATTCATCGATTGTTGCAGATTTTTTCAAATAAGAAACTTTCTCATTCCTCTTTAAAAATGTCTTTACTCCACCCCCGAAACTCGTAGTACCTGCTTTTGGGTTCGCCAGTCCAGCCATTGATTCCTTTTACTTTGGGCAGGTAATATCCGTGAATATAAAAAAATGGCACCAAAAATAGCCCCAAAAAGCCCATGGAAACTGTTCGCCCGAAGTAATGGGTAAGCAAACAGACTATTACAATGGTCAGAAGATATTTCCCGACTCTTCGAAACTTAGGTGTTTGTTCTTCAAAATGTCCAAAAGTCATATTGCCGACCGCATAAATGATGCTGACTATGGCGATATCAAACCAAAATGATTGCGTTGACCACATAATGATTTTTTTATTTATGTTAATGCCACCCTCCCCAACACAAGGATCAGCCCGATAACAAAAATGGTGGTGAAGATGTGTTTGTTGTATCGCGCAAGCCAGTTGGGCAGGTAAATATCAAAATTGTCCTTGTCTGAGTCAGAATACTTCCTGGCCCAAACCGTCAATGGACAATACATATTAAAAATCAACAGAACAATTCCTTCGGCTATGACGGAGGCTATCGCAGCCCATGTCCAGACGCTTATCTCATTGGAGATTCCGCAGTATAACACATAAAAAATCACGGCAACAAAAAAAGCCCAGACCAATGTGTGGCCGAGCTTTATTAGTTGCAGTTTTACGGAGTTATTCATTTGTTGAACTTACACCTAAACTTTATTCAGTATCCCGGTGCGCTGATTAATGTTCTTTCAGCCTGTCCAGTATGTTTCCCAGTGCCGCTTTCAGCTTATCTGTCGCACCGGAGAAAGCCTCCTCAATCGTGTTGCCATAGTCAGTAACCGCGATCGGCTGCCTGTTTTCAAGTCGCGCTTCCAGCAGACAACGTTTGTCGTTTTGTCCGGCTTTTTGTCCATTTTCATCTGAAAGGTGAACTTCTATGCGGGTAATATGATGGCTAAAACGAGCCAGATCTTCGGCTAAAGAACTACTGATAAAAGCCTCCAGCCTGTGGTTTCCGGCTATGTTTTTGTCTGTATTAAACTGTACTTTCATATTTAGATAATTTACAATAACATAGATAGCTATATTTTTCAATATACTTCCCTCTTTATGTCTTTTACTTACTATCGCCTGATTAGTTTCGGTAATATTTGCATTATTACTAACCTGTCTGAGCGGGACGGATAAATCTCATTCAAAACTCCCCTTTATGGTTATTTTGGGTTGCCTTTGACTTTGCGCCAGGCATTTCCCCTCTTATATTATGGTCTTCAGTCTTCAGATATCCGGGTTCTCGCTGGTACCAGTCTTTGGTGAGATTCTCCGGTACATCATCGCCGGTTTCAATCATCCATTTCTGCAGTTTATCGCTGAGGTTTTTGAGAGTATCTGCATATTCAGGCAGAGAAGCAAGATTGAGTAACTGAAGGGGATCCCGCTGCAAATCATATAGCTCCTCCCTGGGTCTCGGCACTGCAAACACATCGGCCTGAATAGCGGTGAGACTTCCGTTGTCTTTCAACTGCACCAATTCCTGAAAGGACGGACTTTCCACGGCATCTGCCGGGCCCATTTGCGGAGCCAGCGGGCGGAAATTGCGGATATACATGAAGTGCTGGTTTCGAATCATTCTTTCATGTGCCTCGTAATCATGCCAGTTGTGTTCGGCAAATACATAATGTCTGAAGGGCTTTTGAGGGGTTGTAAGCACCTGATCAAAGCTATATCCCTGAAATTGGGCCGGAACCGAATCGATCCCTGCCAGCTTCATCATAGTCGGGGGAATATCAATGGCACTGATCAGGCTGTTGCAGGTATTGCCTCCTTTTTTTATCAGGGCAGGGTAGTGGACAATAAACGGTGTTTTCATTCCCCGGTCATTCACCCTTGTTTTGCTATGGGGAAAGGGTCGTCCGTTGTCCGCCATAATAATAATGACCGTATTTTCCAGCACCTTCTGGGCCACAAGCTGATCCACAACTTCCCCAATCGAATAGTCAAATCTTTTGATCTCGTCGTAATATTTTCCCAAATCCACTTTGGTCTCATCCCCGTCTGCCAGATAAAATGGTGGGGTGATTTCTGCAGGGTTGTGGGTTCCGGAAAATGGATTTGGCCCCCAGGCGCGATGTGCATCATAGGAAGCAAACCACATAAAAAACGGTTTGTCCCGTGGCCTTTCTTTTAAGGCATCTACCCACATCCTTTCCCCCCCATCGCCATTTTCGTCAGACTTTTCATATACCCGGTCAAATCCCCGTTTGGCATATTTTCCCATATGAAATTTCCCGGCCTGAGCGGAATAATAATTATTTGACCGCAATACTTCTGCAAAAGAAAGCATTCCCAGGGGTGGTTCTGTATGTAACTCAGCGGCGCCTGTATTGTGCGGGTATCTTCCAGTCATGATGCTGTTTCTGCTGGGGCTGCAGGAGCTGGCGGTTAAATACACATTCGTAAATCTTAATCCGGCGGAGGCCAGTTTGTCTATATTGGGGGTCCGAACCTGGCTGTCTCCGTAGCAACCAAAATCATCCCAGCTCACATCGTCGGCGATAAATATGATAAAATTGGGGGGAACGGGCTTAGCGTTGCCATTGCTGTACAAAACCCCAAAAGCAAGAATGAGTAGCAGATACTTCATCATATTTTCCTCTATTTTCTTTTTTTGCGTAATCTTTCCAATTACCTGATTAATTTTTGCCTCAATCCACCTCTCCCTCACCGCATCAGCGTAATATTTCCTCTCGTCACCTGCGTAGTGGCTCCTCCCGCCTTGCGAAATTGTATCGCCCAGTAATACACCCCCGCCGGTGCCGGTCTGCTGCCGATGCTGCCTGTCCAATAGTCCTGCGGGGATTGGCTTTCAAATACTTTTTTGCCCCAACGGTCAAAAATCACCAGCCCATAACTTTCGAGTGGACAAATTACCCTTGGCCGAAAATCGTCATTGATTCCGTCTTCATTGGGGGTAAAGACATTGGGGATAAAGACAAAACATTCGCAGTCTGTAACGCCGACAAAAAAGTCTGTCTGTGCCGATTCGCAGTTGTCAGAAATCTGTACAAAATACCTTCCAGGCTCCGTAATGATTCGCACCGGTTCCTCCGAACCATCCTCCCAAAGGTAATCTGCCCCTGAGGTAGTAACATCAACGCGCAAACTGTCGCCCTGACAAAGGGTAGTATCCAGCCCGTTTGGTACAGTAAGTGAAGAAACCGACACCTCCACCGTATCGCGCTGGTTGCACCCGGCAAGCATCCGCACCACATGATAGGTGCCTGCGGTGGAGACCAGCTGCTGTGCAGATGTGTTTCCATTCTGCCAGCGATAAGTAGCAAAGGCCGCAGATGCATTGAGTGTAACGCTCTGCCCGCCACAGAGTGTGATATCGGGGCCAAGGTCAAGGGGAGGCAGAGGTTGTACCTGTACAATCAGGGTATCCGAAACCAGGCAGCCTTGCTGATTGACGGTTAGCCAATAGGTTCCGGCAGTTGTGATCGTGCGGAATGGCGTCCTCAGGCTATCGTTCCAGAGGTATGTTGCGCCGGGGATATTCAGGTTGAGCGTAAGTCCATCTTCCGCACAAATGGTCGTGTCAGGACCGAGGTTTATTTCCGGAGAAATTTCGCCTACGCGAATCGTATCACTCAGCGGGCATCCTTCAAAATCTGCATTCACCCAGTATTTTCCCGGCTGAGAAACCACAATCTGCTGTGTCATATCGCCGGTGCTCCAGAGAAAATTGCTGTTTTCTGCTCCGGCATTGAGCACTACGGAGTCTCCTTTACAGAAAAATATTTCTTCGCCCAGCGCCAGTGGACTGTAGTTGGAAAAATAGGCGTAAGAGGCCTGCTTTCCGATGTCCACATTAATCATTCCCATATGAAAGACCCCGGAGGTATTATCGATCTGGTTGGTGGAGGTAACGAGAGAACCCAGCGCCTCTATTCGTCCCGCCATCCATTGTCCATTGGTACCCGGAACGGGAGAAAAGGAGGAAGCAAGGATATTGGAGGCGCCATTTAGCCGGAAGTTATCTTCATTGCCTGCACGGGTAAGGAGGTAAAAGAAAAAATTATCACTGAAGGGGCGCACAAATTTCACTACGCGGGTCCCGGTACAGGTTATCGGCGGAATAATGGTTCCTCCCGGCTCATCTCCAGCACCACTCTGGTGCCAGACATATATCGGCAAAGTGCTGGTGATGGCAGTTGCATTCAGAGAAAGGTCAACGACACTGGTCTGGCCGCGGCTGAGGTTTATGGGAGATTTCCCCTGAATGTTCACAACGGTCAGATCTTCTGTGGCCGTAAGGTAAACGCGTTCGACATTTGCCTCCCCTTTCATGACAATATAATCAGTTCCCAGGCTTTTCACCGGGATAATCTGATCTCCGGAAAGATCATTTCCCGAACCCGTTCCCAGCGACAAGGCATCATCGGAGACGGTAACCGCAATGGGTTTATCTGCGAGTATGTAAGACCCCACGAGATTGCCGGCCAGATTGGTTCCGCTTTCGCGGCAGGAGAAAGTTTCGCCTCTGTTTAGCACAATGGAAAAAGGAACACCCGCTACATGATTCTGAATATTTGAAGCGGGGGTAATTTGAATGGTGGTCTGATTTTGTGTGGCGACCATATCAAAAAAAGAAGCCCCTTGAACATTGATAAACTGTGTCTGGCCGGGAATAAAAAACTCTTTCCCCAGTGCCTGTTTTCCGCGAAGATTGTAGTCATCGGCATGGTTGGTTGCGGCAATCCGGTAGTAGGCAGTGATAGGTGTGGTAGCGGTAATATGGAGCCCTTTTTTCAGGATAAAATCCGGAGGCTGGGTTTCCAGTTGGTTGAGGTAGGGGGTGAGGTCAATGATCTCCATTTCGCTGGGAAACAGATCGTAGGTCAATGGAGTGAATAACGGATTGGCGGGAAAATCGATTACTACATCAGAAAAAGCACCTGCGCTGCCAATTACCAGCAAAACGGGCGTATCCCCGGCGACAGCACTTACATCGGGTGCAGCAAACCAGTATTCCGTATCTGTCTGAGCCAGAAAGTTGCCCATAAGCCAGATATTCACCATACAAAAACACAACAAACGGAGTAAAGCTGGACGCATAAAAAAATCTGTTACCTATGAAGATAACAGATTTTTTGATTTTATGTTGACGGGGTTATTGTGCTTTGATATTGACTCCCGTGATGGTTCCCTCAACAGTAACTACATCCGTAGCGTCAGCAGGGTTTTCCATGGTTATATTCACTTCCACATTGACAAAATAGTCAGCTACCCCTACGACATCCTGATACAGATCAGCTTTGGTAATTTTGAATGTACCGGAGGTTGACTGGTAGGATTTTGAAGCAGCAGTTAATATCAGCGATGCATAATTTTCATTTCCGCTCCCGGTAACTTTTGTGATATCAAAATTACCAGTTTTAACGCCACCGGTTTTTGCAGTGACACTAAAAGTAGGCCCATTGGTAAGATTGGCAGAAATAGTCATGGTGAACATATCCAGTGAGGCAAGATAAGATCCACCGCTGGCAGCCCCACCGACGGCTAATTGTTCTATCAGTTCAAAATTGATTTCGCTAATGCTTGTCCCGTTTTGTTTGACCTGAATATTAGCCACAGCATTGGGTAGTTTATCATTGGGGCCGGGAGTTTCACCTTTACAGGAAAACAGAAAAAAAAGTGTGGATACGAATACTAATTTTAAGATTTGTCTCATGACTTTGTTTGTTTAAAAAGTTATGAGACAAAAATAGTTCGGAGTGAAAGGCTTATTCAATTACCTATTTGGGTGAAATTCAGGAGTACCTGTTCGCAAAACGAGGAAGGTAAATTCAGGAAATCCTCCATCAAAGTGGTGAATAGGGAGAAACACCGGAAAAACCAGCTACCCATTTGGATAAGAACCTTTGTTAATCACGCTGGCTTGCAAAAAAGTGGTTTAGCGATTGATAATAGGATACTTTCCCGTGAGAAATCTCCGAGCAAAACGGTGCCCGAAAGGTGGGCAAATGTGAAACCGGTTCAATACTATGATTAATGAATATATGATCCAGAATATGCCCCACATCAAAGTGATTCTGAAAATCCATAAAAAGCTCATCTAAGGCATTTGAGTCAATTTGCAATTGATTTTCAAGTGAAAATTGCATACTCAATACCTGGCCAGGCTGATTGGCCAGAAAAGCTAATAAGTCAGACAATGTATCTCCTGGCCGGAGAATGGGCGTCGCCTCTTCAGCTTCTTCTTCGAATATCTCTATTTCGGCAATTCTAAGATTTCGATCCATCGGATAGAGGAAATCTGCCAACGGATAATTGTACACTGATAGAGTGGAAAATTGGTAAGTTCTTTTTTTCAGTTCGACGAGAACCGGAGGATTAGTATGGAAATTTTTTCCCTTTAGCATGGCAAGAAGTTAAGACATAAACCCAACCTGCACGTTCGGCTAAAGACAAAACCACCTACTGAATACCTGCTCTCCTAGGTTCCCAGACTGATATGTTGTTCACATCAGGAGCGATCTATGCCTGCGCGATCAATAATAACTCAAGTAATATACGAGTCCTGGCAAGATGTGGCAAAAAATATTTGCTATCCCTGCAAATATTTTTCAAACACCCTCTGTAGACTTAAGTATTACTTTGAGATAGCCGGGTTCTTTTCGGTCAAATCGATCATAAGCAGTCCTGCCTTCCGCTAAAGGCATGATTGTAGAAATAAATGGACGGAGATCTGCCTGGCCGGCCTGTATACTTTCCAACAATTTTTCCATATAAAACCGCGCCGGACATCTGCCGATTTTATAGGTAAGGTTTTTGTCATAGGCCTGTGCCGGAGAAAAGGGAAATCCCGGACTTGTATGGACGCCCACCGTTGATATAATGCCTCCGGGACGCACCAGGTCATAGGCCAGTCTCGCTGCGGATGAGCTTCCGACGGCTTCCATTACGCCATCCGCTCCCCGCCCGTGTGTCAGCGAGCGGATGCGTTCCAGCGAATCTCTTTCTTGAAAATCAATCGGAATAGCTCCCAGTTTTTTTGCCCATTCCAGTCTTTCCGGAATCGTGTCTATGGCAAAAATTGTTTCAGCGCCACGCGCTTTGGCTCCCAAAATCGCCATTAACCCTACCGGCCCGCAACCGACCACAGCATATACGCCTTCGGGACGCACATCTGCCTGGTCTGCACAAAAATAGCCTGTCGCCATGATATCGCCGGTCAGCAAAACCTGTGTGGCATCCATCTCCGCCGAATACCGAACAAGCGTTGTATCAGCCATCGGAACCCGCACATATTCTGCCTGTCCGCCGTGAAGGCCATGGCCATTTTCCACCCAACCATACAACTGCCCACGCTCACAGCGGCAGGTAAGCCCGATCCGGCAATAATAACATTCCCCGCAATTGGTAGTAAATGGGCTCACAACATGGTCGCCCTTTTTTAATTTTTTTACGGCCCTTCCGGTTTCGACAATTTCTCCGACAAATTCATGCCCCATAACCGTACCAGTATCCAGCCCCGATTCCCTGCCGTGATAAATATGCAGATCAGAGCCACATACTGCCGTATATAATACCTTCACAATCACATCCTCCGGAGCCACAATTACCGGGTCAGCAGCAGATTCATAACGTATATCGCGAATTCCCTGAAAAGTAAGTGCTTTCATTTTGAATGGTTTATTCTTTCAGTCTTGTACCTTTGGGCGTTACCGGAGCAAATGCAGCAAACGGATAAGTATCAGGGGTTACGACAACGCCCGTTGTTAGTTTGATGGGAATTTCTGCAACGCCAGGGAAAGTTAGTTCTGCAAAAAATGCAGTATAACCCGCCTCCGGCTTGTCTGCTTTCAGCCGGTATGTACCGTCTGTAGCCAGCGGTATGTCCATGGGTTGATAAGCTCTGCCGATCGAGTCCACCTGAAAATTGCGGGCTTTCGGATTGTGCGCCTGCCACAGCGTAATAGACTGAGGTACAAATTCGGGGGAAGTCTGAATCACCAGTTCGCCATTTTCCACCTTCCAGTCAAAATCAGGACGTGGGGTTTCGGTAACAATGCTCTGGTAGAAGGAGATGAGCGTTTCGAGGGCATCAGTTTCGCGCATGGAGTGTTCACTGTTGGGAACATACCGAAGGTGTTTTTCGCCGATCAGATCTTTCCAGTAAAACTTCCAGGAATCGGGGAGAAAAAACTGGTCACCTGTACCGTTGATGATCATTTTGGGCATATCCAGCCGGTCGCGGTAGGAGAAAGGTTCTGTGAGTTCGAGCATCCGCGCATATTCTGCCGAGCCCTGCCATTCCATAATTCCCTCCTGAGAATAATTACCTACTGCGGGTGCCCATTGGCCATATACCTGCCAGTGGTGTTCGAAGGAAGGAACAATATTGAGCAAATCTATGACGATTGGAACAATTGCAATTACCCGTTTATCCATAGCGGCAGTGGTCCAGGTTGTCCATCCGCGTTTGGAGGCACCGGCTACTACAAATTGATTTACAGGGTGAGACAGACTTTTCCGGGAGAAAGCTTCTACCACATCCATAGCGCGAACGGCAGCGGTGGTCATAGGAAGCCGTGCCAGCCATTTGGCATCTTCATCTTTGGCACCACCTTCGAGAAATTTTCGCCATCCGTAAGAGATCAGTTCGTCTTCTTCGCGGGGGCCAAAATCATCGCCGACAAATTCGACCGGTTGGTTGGGCACATTGTGAAGATCAGCCACGACGGACTTAGACAGCAGAGCGGTCTGGAGAACGAGGTCGCTGGCTTTGGCAGGTTGTTGGCGCTTGCGGTTTCCCCCGCCGATAAAAAGCATACCCGTATTACTTTCGGCCTCGTCAGGCACAACGATGGTAAGCCAGTGCCACCAGACAGGATCTTTGACTTCAGCTTCTGTCAGCCATCGTTGAGATACGAAGCGGATGACATAGGCAGAATAACCCTCACCAGGAATTGTATCAACGGTTTCCCATGCAAAATCTGGCGAAACCGTCTGCACATACGACTCAAACGGATTGAGGGAAACAGCGGCAAAAGGCTCTGGCGCAGGGCGGCAGGAAAACAGAAAAACAAAAAGTGAAAGCAGTAGCAGGTTTACGTATTTCATAGCTCAGGTTAATAGTAGTTGCGGAATTTACAAATAATTTCGAATGCCCCTTCGGGCGCAAACCAAAATGTCGCACCTGATAATAATGAATAACTATATGGACACAATATGATTGTCTTTGACACAAGGCCCGTCACGGTCACAATATTGTTAGGCATTACAGCCACGATCTCTTTATTTTTTTATTGATTGCGCCGCAGCGCGCGTATGACGAACCCCCTTCCGCATAGCGTCCCCCTTTCAATGGGGGACTTGCGGAATTACGAGAGCCGAACGACGGCGACAAATCGAAGAAATCTCAGCTACATACTTCCCCTACGCCATCAGGTTCTCTTCCCACATTCCACCGGGCGAAGCCAGACCCCGGCGGGGTCCCATGTTTGTAGCCAAACCAGTGCCCCACCCTTTATTTTTTTATTGATTGCGCTGCAGCGCGCGTATGACGAACCCCCTTCCGCATAGCGTCCCCCTTTTAATGGGGGACTTGCGGAATTACGAGAGCCGAACGACGGCGACAAATCGAAGAAATCTCAGCTACATACTTCCCCTACGCCATCAGGTTCTCTACCCACATTCCACCGGGCGAAGCCAGACCCCGGCGGGGTCCCATGTTTGTAGCCAAACCGGTGCCCGGCCCTTTATTTTTTTATTGATTGCGCCGCAGTGCGCCGCCCCTGTTTATCCAGCGGAGAAACAACTTACGGATCACTACGAGATTTAGGTTTATGCTCGTTGACGAGCATTTTATTAGGAGAATATTTGAAACGCCTATTCCAATGAAAAAATACATTCCTCCAGAGAAGTGCCGTAGCGTATGGTGCTGGAAAGTATAGAAATATCACCGGGTCTGATGGCATGATGCGCGCTAAGTTTACACACGGTAGGCGGCATGAGGCTGTCAGTTCCTGTAAATGCATTTTGCCCCGAAAGATGAACATAGGAATTGAGAAGGATCGCATTTGCCTGGCCGGGGTTTAGGCAGGTGATGGGCGTCGAAAACGTTTCAACAGGCGCAGTGATTGTTCGCAGGTCTATGGTGTTTACGATTGCGGGTAAAGACAAGAGGGTAGGTAAATGGCGCATAAAACACAGCGGGTAGTGCGCGATTTCTCCCTCAAATTCGGCTTCACAGATTTGTGCGGTATTGACAATCTTTTCAGGAATCATTACCCCATCCGGTTTTAAGAACTGGCGTAAATGTCTGAAAATCTGCACCTGAAATTCATTGGCGCAGAATATACTCATCAATTCGCCGATGAGAGCGTCTACGGGTTCGGGGAGAGAGACTTTGCGGGCGTCGCCAAACAGCAGTTCTACTTTATGGGAGAGGCCCATTCGGGCGATTTCGGTTTCGAGGAAGGGCTGGAGGTCAGGATTATTTTCAATGAGGTAAGCCTTTTTGACGAAGGGGAGGTAGTGTTGGGTTAAAGCAAGCCTGCCGACACCCGCTTCACAGACGACCAGATCTTTGAAGTAATTGTACTGTTGAAAGGTATCGGCAAACTTGCCCACCCGCAGTTTGTCGGTTTCCATGATATCGTAGTAGATCTGCGGAAACCCGAAGTGGCGGGAATCGAAGGTTTGCGCTTCCAGGAGCGCGTATTTGAGTTGGGGGTAGTTTTGGATGATGTCAGGGAAGATGGGATGCATATTTCCGAATTTGGCGGAATGATACGGAATAATTGGGAATACGCACAAGCATCAAAAAAAAGAGGCCGAATACAATGTAAGCGGCCCCAGTAAACCAACCCCTGTCAGGAGATTTCATTTACCGGAGGAAAAGTGAGAAGGAAATTTTTAAAAATCAGATAGAAAAAAGTGTGAATCTCCCAGAAAATGGGGGGGGCTTATGCCCATTCGTGCTCCGAGAGTTCACACCGTACTCCCCCCAAAAATTAGGACAGTAAGTTTAGTTTGTCCAAAACCCTTAAATTTACTGTTATGGGAAGAAGAAAATTCACCTCACAATTCAAGACAAAAGTGGTGCTTGAAGCGCTGAAAGAGCGATCAAGTCTGACGGAATTGGCACAAAAATACGAGCTTCATCCTCAACAAATTACCACGTGGAAGCGCACCTTTCTATCGAGTGCGGAGTCTGTGTTTTCCCAGCCGGAGTTATCAGCTCAGGACGAGGCGGCCGAGGAGAAAGCCCGCCTACTACAAATCATCGGGGAGCAAAAAGTGGAACTGGAGTTTCTTAAAAAAAAATTGCGATGATGCCACTTGAAACGAAACGCGCGATGGTGGATCGTTCAGATCGAAGCCTGAGTTTGGCTGGTCAATGTCGAGTCCTGGGTATCTCTCGTTCGGGTTTGTATTATGAGCCACGAGGGATAATGGCTGGATCACCATAATACCTAGACAAAACAACCAAAATGTGCAAAGGCACTCGCTATTGCAATAGAGTTTGAGGCGTAGAGGCTGATACATAAAAATAAAGTTTAACACGCCTGGTCAAAAACCAGGCGTGTATAAATTGATTTCATACACATTTATGGAATTTTTCGCTGTTTCCTTATTTTCTAAAAGTAAACATTATTCTTTTTCCTTCATCATTTAAATCCATGAAATCAATGAAGGTCTCAGGAAAAATTATATTTAAATCTCCCAAAAAAATTACCATACAAACCATCTCCAGCCAAACAAACTCCAACCCGTGTAGTAATAAACAGGCTTATTTCTCGCATCTTCAATTCCCACTTGCCGTGCAGCCTCAATGCGGAGTTTTTCAAGTTCAACTTCGTCTGTATGTTTCTGCCAGCGAAACCTGAGGTCATCATAATATTTTGACATTTCGAATTCCCAGTCTTCCTGAATTCCCCGTTCCTGCATAGTGATGATCAACTTTTGCGCATCATTATAACATGCTGCGTCAGGCAGAATTTGAGATAAATATTTACCAGCTTCAGTGGCATTACGTCCGTTTTGACCAGCAACCCATATTGCCTGCGCTTTGGCGAGATTTTCTGCACACACGTAGTCCAGGTATCTTTGGTAAAAACTTATGATTTGGCCATTGGCCTGTTCATAACAGGAGGTACAGGCCTCCGGAACCAAAGACAGTGTATGAAATGCTTCTGCAAATTTATGCTCATTGGTCAGATTGTAAGCCCGGTCAAGAACCTGATTGCAATACTTATCGTAATATGAGCCAATTTTTGTCCGACTTTCTTTCAAAAATTCTGTAACCCGTGAATCTGTTGCCCGGAGTTGCTGGAATGCGGCACTGATGGCCTTACTTTCTGTTTCGCCTACTCCTTTTAACCCAACGGAGGTTGAGGTAAAAATTTTCTTATCATAGAAATCAACAACATACAGGTTGAGCTCAATAGAATAAGTAATCATTACAGGGCTACCTGCTACGATTGTTTTGCCAAGAATCGTGGGGGTTGCTGTCAATACAAAACGGGGACTCACTGCGGCTGGTCCGCCTGTTTGATTTGCTGCCTGCTGAAGCCGGTTTTGTAACAGGTTTCGGGCATTCTGCGGGACCGAATCCATTTCGGTTGGGAAGGCTACGGAAAGAGGAATTTGGCTATACCTGCTATTTTGGGCAGGTAATAGTTTAATAAGCGCTATTGTCAATACAATAACAGATACATATTTTAGTTTTCTCATGATGTTTTAGATTTACTTACTACCCAGGGTTAAAGTAGCCTGACCTAACCCTCTTGTATCGAGGCGTGAAGGGATATTATATGGAGCGTCTTGAAGAAATTTTTGAAGCTCACGAGCCCATCTTCTGGCGTCTATTGCCCGGTTTCTGTCATCAAACATTGGCATTCGTACCTGCTCAAAATACATATAAGTATCCGAATAGGTTGTAGTAGAAAATCTGCCTTTGACCGAGTTTTCAGCCAGCCAGTCTTCTATAATCTCACCCAGTTCGCTATCCCCATATTCTTCATAGAGATCCTGCCCCCATGAATCCCAAATGCGGATACGCAGTGTGATTTCCCTGCCATTTTCAAACATATCTTCAAAATGCCGTTGTAATCTATCTGAAAAATTATCCATATGAGCTATTATCGCTTCCTCAAGCAGACGGCTTATCTCAGCCTCAAAAGACGGCTCTCCTGTCCCGTCCACCGTAGCTACCTCTTTATTGGTATAAGCATCAAGTGCCCTGAGTGTATATTTTACAGAGTTTTTTGGACCTGTTTTATTAACTTTCCACTGAACTTGAATAATAATATCTGATTGAGCGTGTTTGTAGAGTTTGTCAATTGGGCTTTCCAACACGCTCCCTCCGTCTCTGCTCATACCCACATCATCTAATGCATTATCTGTGCTAAGGCTTTTTAGCTCCTGATCAAGAGCCTTTGCCGGGAAACCCCGGTCGGCCAGTAGTCCATTGATTTTAGCAATCACACTTAATAGGTCCATATCACTGTTTACAGCTCTCTCCAGATCAGGTAAAACCACCTTTCTCCCTTCATCCTGAAATTCCTGTATAAATCCCTGTTGAGTACACCACGCATCACTGGGTAGAACCATTAACGTAGGTTTTTTTGCCTGGCTCATGACAAGCATCGGGCAAAAAAATAAAACATATAAGATTTTTTTCATCTTCTTTAGAATTTAAAATCCAGTTGTCAGTGAGGGAAGCTTGATGTCTTTTTCCAGACGGGTTCGGAGTACGTCGTACTGTACAAGAACGACAATCGAAGCTTTATATACTTTTCGGCCCCGATCTTTTACTCTCACAATGTCCTGTGCCGCACCACCACTTACTGCAACATATTGCAAATAGGTGCCGCCTTCATCGAAGAATTCGTCAAAGTATTCTTTATTCTGCTCGGCAAGTTCCGCACTTTTAACAAGAGGGTTTATGGTACATACGCCCGCAAATGCACCTTTGAATATCATTGAATGAACTGCATTGCGTTTAGCTTGGATGATTGCCAGATCAGGCTTCCTGCCATAACCCCAGATTTTGAGCATTTTTGCGCCCTGGTTTGCGATACTGGCGCATTCTACTTCGTAGTTATCAGGAGTATATCCTGCAAGTTGCATCTTCTGTGCAAATAGTTCTGCAGAGGCGAATATGAGTAAGAAGGTGATAAATAATGTTCGCATGTTTTTTATGATTAGTTTCAATTATTTCAGGTTGTATGTAATACTTTAAAGAGTAATCTTCATTCCCACAAAAGTGCTGATACCAATACCCCGACCGGTGAAGATATCTCCGTAAGAGGAACTGAGTTTTATTGCTTTATCGACATCCTCTCCGTTGATTCGAGGCTTGCTAATGGCCATACGTGCCACAACTCCCGCTTCGATTTGCATATTGGGATGCAGACTGAAACCCAGTCGGCCACCAGCTTCCGCCATATGCTGCTGTAAATACAGGTTATATAATGCACCTGCCAGGTTACTGGTATTTTCCTGAGCATACCCGACCATACCACTATAATGGAAATTACGGGCAAAATATCTTTCCAGCATAAATCCACCCGACCAACGGATAAAGTCTGTCTCATTGGGGCCTGGATAAATGGTTTGTATCAAAATAGGCGTCGTGTTTTCAATATCCTTTCTGGTTTTGGAGTTCATGTCAAATACCACACTTCCATAAAGCCAAAGCCCATGAATTGAGTGCCCGGGTTTTCCTGAAGATATGCCCTGAGATAAGTTGAACTCTCCTCTGACCGAAAATCCAGACATTCCCCCAATCAGTCCTCTCTCCATTCCTATACTTACATTTGCCCCAAATCCATTATTCTCTCTCAGAAACATTCCTTCATAGGGTTTTTTGCCCTGAATCTGATAAAATACCGAAGTGCCTGAAAGAATGTTGCCATCTGCCACTTTCGCATTATCCCCAATTTCATAAACTCTCACTACTCCTACTCGTTTGGAGTATAACTCACCTTTGGCATTTTGGCGGTCTTCCATCACAAAAAATCGATTATCCACTTTAATTCCTTCTTTGGTGCCCAGTTTTACACTGATTGGATCTGTCTTTAAAATGTTACCTGCAATACCAAAATTCTCATTACTCCCCTTTCCCTCCAGACCGCTTAATATTTTATTCATTACATTATTCATGCATGAGGCAAACAGTTCATCATCGCTTTTGGCAGAGAAAGAAGCGCGCGCAATCGCATTTATTACTCCGCCTGTCTTCTGGGGTGGATTTTTGTCCTGCACTCCCTCTGCACTAAATTCATAACTTCTTTCATACCTGAACGGGAATGACATATTATCAAATGCTTCTTTGCGTGAAGCGATCAGTTTACTATCGTCATTTGATTCGACCCACAAATCATTCCAGAATATACTTTGAACAGAATCTCCAAAATCGAGTTTGAATAAATGAACCCGGACATCTGCTCGGTACCCGACCTTCGTGCGGGAGGATGCGCTGGTCTCTCTTCGTGTGTAATAATTATTCATTGATTCCATCCGGGCTATGTCCAAAACAAGAACGTAGGTAAGATTTACCAGTTTATCTGCGTCATCCATCAAAGCCGTATTGCCTCGTACTGTACCTTTGGAGTTGATGACCTGCATATCATTGACATTATACAGCGCCCTCTCCCTAAAAGTCCCATCCACAATGAATACACCATCTTCTGTGCGATCAAACCATTTGGCAATGATCTGATTTCCCACCTTATTGTCCATTAGCCATTGATTAAATTGTTCCCTGACTTGCTGTGTATCAATTTTGGCAGGATTATCCTGTACGGATTTTTTTAGCTTTCGGAAAGCGCCTATTTTGTTTAAGGTTTCAGAAGATTCTTTCTGGGGAATTTCGTAAGTGTTTCGGCTAAAGTTTACTGGAAATATCTGATCTTTGATAATATGAGCGTCGTACTTTACTGGAACACTGATCGGCTCGCAATTCAAAGCAGCGCGCTTGTCCAAATCCGGAAAATTTGCCATGACAACTGTAAGGGAATTCCGGTCATATGTCCGGGATTGTCTGGCATCTGGCTCCTGTGCATTTAAGCGAGACATTAATAAAGCTAAATACAAAAGGAGTAGTGCACTTCTTAATAAAAAAGTAACTTGTTTCATAACTACTGTTTTGGCGGGTAAATGATAGAGTGAAACAAATATGACTTGAATCATATAGCCGTACCAGAATATTATCTCCCCAACCTCCCACATCATTATCTCGCGAAGTCATTCATAAGGCTTCGATCCTGCATTTTGGGCATTATTTATGTGGTGCTTGTTCCTGTTGCCGGGTTTTAAATAAAATACTACCTTAAGCAAGTATTCTTTTACCTATTCCACCCCAATGCCCGACACCGCCAAAATCTACCTCTTCGAAAAGATTTACGCGCTCCTCTCACCCAAGGAACAGCGTGAGTTTGATGCCTGCCTCCTCGCCCGTATGGAAAACAAACAGCAGGATATGGTGACGCTCTTCCTCGCATGGAAAGAGAAACAATCCTGGGATAAAATCGGAGAAATCACCGGAAAAAACGGCAACCCGCTCGAAAAAAGAATGGACCATCTCCGGGGAGAGCTTCAGGAGGAAATCGAAGATTTTCTCGCGTGTGCCGCCTTCCGCAGCCAGTCGCATATACGCGATACCGCCCTGCTCGAAGAAATACAGTCCCGCGGCGACAAAGATCTCTTTCAGATTTATAACACGAAAGTCAACAACCGCCTCGAAAAAGACCCCGTGAGAGGTGCCGAATATTATCGCGAAAAATTTCACCGAACCAACCTCCTTCAGGCCCATCTCAATATTTTCCCCAACAAACTCCGCAAAAATGAAGACCTCGCCGAAGAAGTCGCCAGCCATTGGACACACAGCATCAAATCCGAAGTACTTGAAGTCGCACTGCTTCTGTTTTCGCAAAATATCGATCCCACCAAAATGCTTGCGCCCCTGCTTAAATGGGCTACCCAAAAACCGGAAAACGAAGACCCCCGCTCGCCTTTTATCGTCTATCGGCAGGTGTATGAACTCTACAAACAAATACCCTTTAAAGAAGAGAACCTACCCGAATCGTCTTACCAAACCCATATCAAGCTACGCGAACTGAAGCCCGTTTTCTCCGAAAGTTCATACACTGCACTCTCTCGCCTGGTATTTAATTTTTTTACCCGCCGCTCCAAACACTTTGAGCAAAAACAGGACTTTGATGTGTTGATCGATATTGTGGAAAATAGCTTTTCCAAAGGCCCGCAGCGGATCGGCCCGCAGATGTACCGGACAGTCATCTCCCTGTACCTCAACTATACCTATTTCTGCGATGATAATGCGGAAAAAGATTCCTATATCCAAAAAGCCGAAGCTTTTCTGGAGGATTTTAAACCTTTTCTCGATGATGGGGTTCGGGAGAATGCCTATGAGATCAATAAAGCAGCGATTTCGTTTTATAAGGGAGAATTTGAGTCGGTTTATGCAGGCTTACTTCTGTCTGATCCGTTTTATGGTATCAACCTCCAGTTTCTGATCATACAGGCTATGTACGAAACCAAAACCGGGATCCCCCGCATTCCCGACGAACTCCATACCCTCTCCCAGCGACTGCGGCAGGCCAATAATATCCCCAGGCTGGATAAAGATACTTACGCCAACCGTGTAAAAATTTTCAAGCAACTACTGAAAATCGAAACAAAAAAAGATCGCAACAAATTTCTCGAAACCATAAAAAAAACCCAGCCCCTCACGGGCCGGGTCTGGTTTATCAAAAAGGCGATGGAACTGAAGGTCGGAGAATGATTATAAATCTTCCGATATGACCACTGTCTCTACGATCAGTTCAAAATTGGTCTGGATGCGGAAATAATACACCCCGGGCGCCAGATCTGTTTCAAAGGTGCCGGAGCCGTTTACCGAAGTGGAAAATACCAGCGTGCCGGAGGAACTCACAATATCCAGATGGCTGATGTTGGCCATTGCACCTGCCGTGATTTCCACATAGTCATAGACCGGATTCGGAGCAATGACTACCGAAGAATCGGGATGGGAAATCTTGGCCTGGATATCATCAATCTTAATTACAACCCCACGGGCCTGTACCAATTGAGGAACAACGATAATGGCAATGACAACCAGCAACAGCGGACGGATGGCGGAGCGTAAGGCAAAATCTGACCCAGCCCCCTCCTGACGGAAAGAGTTTACGAAGTTCATTTTAGTAATTGTTAAATTTTGAAAAATGAATACTGCGCCCCTAAGGGCCGCAAAGGATCAGAAAGCGCTTTCAGAAACCACCACATGCAATAGTTGCATGCATTTCACATGGGATGGCAAAAAAGAACGGTTTATAATAAAAAATTCCTTTTTTATGTTATATAAAGAAGAGTATGGGTTTGCCAAAAGGTAAACACCACTTCAAAAAAAATTAACCCGCCAAACCTAAGTTTTGTAAAAAATGAGATATCCGCACTTCCGGTTGATACCAACCGCAGCCACTATTTGGTGTTTTTTGAGCATGGCTATTTTCTCAGCGACCTTTCTCAGTTGTGGGAAAAATGATCCTGTGTCAGAAAATTCAACAGTTGAGGTAAACCCAGCAGTCACTGACAGCCTCATAAAACAGATTACTGATGCAGGACAACTTCTATTCGAAAACAATTATGATTCGGCTTTTGTACGGTTTCAGGAGATTGCTGATGCATCGCTCAAAGCCAAAGTATGGAAAGTCTATACCCGGGCCATGATTCAGATCGCAGCTTTATATTCTGAAAGAGAACAGTACGAATATGCGCTGCACAAATACCTGCTGCCCGTACAGGATACGCTGGATAAATACAGTTCCGACAACTACCCCGATCAGCTATTAATTTATGCAAACACAATACCTGTAATGGCAGAAACTGGCAGGATAAACAAAGCGCTAGAAGTAGGTGTTACAATGGATAGCCTGCTTCAAAAGGAAAAAAACAGGTTAAACGCCCTCATAGACACTACGAAAAACGAAAAAAACAGACAAGTACTTCAGCTGGTTTTGTTTCATGAGGATTGGACAACCCAACATCTTCTTTCCATATTATACCTTAAAGCCGGGAAAACTCAAAAAGCAGGGCAGTACCTGGAAAACACCAAAAGTACCCTAAGCCAACTCATCTCAGCCAATCCTGCCAGTGCATTATTATATCCTTTGTACCTTAGTAAGGTGGGGAACTTCCACGAACACCTGGGAAACTTAGATTCTGCAGAATATTACTATCATCAGGCGTTTAACTTAGCGGCTGAGACAGGAAATGCAGCTTCAGCCGAAACAGATACCTACAACCTCGGCATCATCAACCGGAAGCGGAAAAAAATAGAGGAAGCCATAAAGTGGTTTGAACAATCGCTCGACATCACCCGCCAAATCGGTGAAAGTTCCGACCGGTCGGATGTGCTGACGCATCTCCAGCTCGCCCGTACCTGGTATGCCCTCGGTAATAAACCTCAAGCTATGACCCATATCCGGCGGGCGATTGCGAAACAATCGGTCAACTACTCCCATGAAAGCTCATTGGATATCAACCCCTCTGCCTCCGAAATTCTCCACGACCTCCGGTCTGTAGAGGCGCTTTACCTCAAGGCCCGATATATGGCGGAGGACTGTTTTGACAGACTCAACACTCAACCCTGCCAGGCCACCATCGCCACCGGAGGACTTGCGTTTGAGATTGTAAATGACCTCAAACACGTGCTCCATACCAGCGAACTGGCACTTTCCATTGTTGATTCACTTCTTCAGATCAATTTTTTTGCAAAGGAAGAGACTGAATTCAGTCTCGCCGATTCCGCCTCCGCTTTATATGAAAATGCAGTACATGTGGCTTTCCTTCTCGCCGAACTGGAACCCGAACGGGCAGAATTTTACCATCAGGAAGCATGGAAATACTCCGAAGCCAATAAATACAATCTTTTGTTTTATGGGATCCAAAGAGGGGAAGTCGAACGCTTCGGCAAGGTTCCGGCAGATTCTATTATCCGGGAAAGGATTCTTGCAGAAAACCGCCGCAGGTTGGAAACGGAGATTTTTACCCGAAAACAGGCAGGAGAAAATCTGGGAGAAAATGCCCCGGTCGTTGCAGCACTCGCCTCGACAGAAGCCGCCTGGAACAATCTGGAGAAATACTATCAGCAGACCTTTCCCGATTACTACGAATTGCGTTTCGGGAAAAATGACATTACTATCCCAACTGTACAGCAAAAACTGCTGAAAAAAAATGAAGCCATGCTGGAGTATCTGTCAACGGGAGAAGCCATTTACGCATTTCTCATTACACCGGATACAGTGGTTACTTTCAGTACCTGCGGAGTACCTGATTCGCTGATTGAAAATTTCCGTATGAGCGTCTCCGGCGTTTTGCTTCCGGCAGACAATGCCGGGAAAGACTGGAAATACAACCATATTGCTATTCCCGCTCATAAGCTTTACACCGAGATCCTCCAGCCAGCGACAGATATATTAAAAAACCTCTCCGACCAGCCCTGGCGACTGCATATCGTACGGGATGGAAAGCTCAACTACCTCAATTTCAATACCTTCCTTTCATCCCTTCCTCCCGCAAATGAAGAAACCCTTTCACCGTGGGAGTATGTGGTCATGGACGAAAAAATTACTATCAACTATCAGTACTCCGCAGCCATCGCATTTCGCGAATCCAAAAGAAAAAGCGATACGCAGTTTATCGCCAACTATGCCGGATTTGCACCCTGGCCGGTGGAAAACGAACTTGAATATTCGCGAAAAACGGTGCGGACGGTTAAAAATCACCTCGGTTATTCTTCGCGTGCATATACCTCACCCAAATCGCCCGGGCATCTGATGGAAGTTTTTCTGGACAAAGGGGCGCAATTTAAAATCTGCCATATTTCCACACATGGAAAAGCAGATGCCAGCGATCCCGCATTTTCCAGTATCCTTTTTTCGGCGGCAGATTCGCTTACGGCTCAGATAATATACGAATCAGATTTCCCCAACCAGCAGATTATCCTCGACGCATGTGAAACGGGAGTGGGAAAAAGTGTTTCAGGGGAGGGAATTCTCAGCCTCGACCGTGCATTTACATTTGCCGGGGCGCATTCGGTGATGATGAGCCTTTGGCAGGTGGAAGACGCAGCAGCCGGCGTACTTATGGAAGACTACTTCGAAAATCTGAAAAAAGGGTCAGACCGCGATCTGGCATTAAAGCAGGCACAGATGCAGTATGTTCGCAGCCAGGGAAACAATCATCCCTTTTACTGGGCTGCCATGGTGACTATCGGTGACCACGCACCGATCAGCCTGTCGTCTTCACGCTTGTACGGGTATATATTGGTGGGCCTGGTTATGGGGGTACTGCTGGCGATGTTTTTTTTCAGGAGAAGACGCCAGGGTTAGGGTGAAAGAATATCCAGATTTTTAAGCGCGAGCCTGTAATATTTATTTTCAGGATTGGAGCTATCGCGGGTTACTTCCCGGAGTGCCTGAATGGCCCGATCCTGATCACCTTTTTCGTGGTAGAGCACAGAAAGTTGCAGCCAGGCAGGCAGCCGGTCATTCATTTCTTCTCCATGTCGGGCCACATTCAGCAAATATTTTTCCGCCTTTTCCAAATCTTTGGTTGGTGCAGGCGCATACAGATAGTTTACCCCCGCATAATATCTGCGTACGGTTTCTGACTTGGATATGGGGCCGGAATCGAGGGTGAGGAGCGAATCAGAATCGGCTTCTTTCACAAGAAAACGCAGATTCTGCTGAAAATCTCCCATAGATTCGGGATGTGCGATTAATCCTTCAGCGCCGTCGCCCTTTACCTCAGTCATCGGGCGAAGTTCATAGTTTATCCCATCCGGAAATTGAGAGTTGGAAAATAAGAATTTCACAAAAAATGATACCCCGATAAACACAACCGAAGCCGCAGCGAAATAAATATACAGGCGGGGAAAATTTCGCAGTCGCTTGTTTTGAGCAGCAGGCTCCGTTTTGGATTTTTCATAATTTTCCCGGGCAACCTGATCTGCTAATGCGAGAATCATGGTCTCCTGAAACCGGAAGGCCTCAGCCAGTTCGCTGTCAGTTTCCATTCGTTTCAAAAACTGTTCTCGTTCTGCTTTGGGCATTTCACCGCGAAACAGGCGGTCGAGGTCTTCCTGATAATGTTCCATTTTTTAAAAAAATTATTCTCTGATTGAAACAAAAACACCCCTCAGCCGCTTAATACACCTATTTTTTTGAGTTTTTGCGCCATCTGCCGACTCATAGTCCATCGCAATTGCAATTTCAGCCATTTTTCTCCCTTCCATATAAAATAAGGTAAGGATTTTATAGCAAATCAGGCTTTCCTTTTTTAAATTAGTCAATGCACGGTTTAGTTTTCTGACCATACTTTCCATTTCGCTATTATCTTCCATTTCCTCATTTTCATCATAGCTGGGAGGAAAATCTGTTTCAGAATTTTGTTTTCGGGCCAAACGAAACCAGTCGCGCTTCAGGCTTGTGAAAAACAATCCATCAAAGTCTCTGACCTTCCAGCCGCCTTCCTGTGTGTATTTTTTCCATAGTCTTAGAAAAAAATCTGAACATATATCTTTTGCATCTTCTTCCGGACACCCCTTTTGTAAAAGAGATTTTACTCCTTCTGAATAATAACAATCCATTAACCTCCGATAAGCTGAAACTGAAGTAGAAACCGAAGCTGAATAGTTTGTAATCTCTTGCAGCAGAGAGGCTGCATCACATTTAGGCATAGTTATCCAGATATAAGAGTTCTGAGAAATGGAAAGGTAAACAATTTTACCAAAAAAATATGATTTGACAATGATTTCACAATAAAATACATGTTTTGTATCCCACCATATATTTCCCGAATTTTCCGTATGATTTTTGATTCAACTATGAAAAGGATAAGCCGACGTTCTATTGCTTTTGTATGGCTGGCCATGTGGTTTTGGATGAATATGTCCGCCCAATATGCCCTCAATGGCACAGCCTTAAACCTCGGCGGAGATTGTTTTCGTCTCACAACCCCTGGCACATTCCAGAATGCCTCTGTATGGTACCTAAATCAGGTGAATATTTCCCAGTCCTTCGACCTGCTCTTTCAGGTCAAACTGGGCTGCAATGATGCCAATGGCGCCGATGGCATGGCCTTCGTCCTCCAAAGGGTCAGCACATCCGTCGGCTCCGCCGGGGGGGGACTCGGCTACGCCGGCATCTCTCCCTCTATCGCCATCGAACTCGATACCTGGCAAAATACCGACCTCAACGACCCTACCTATGACCACATGGCCGTGCTCCGCAACGGCAGCATCGCCCACAACAATGCCAATAACCTCGCAGGCCCTGTTCCCATCTCCGGCGCCACACCCAATGTCGAAGACTGCAACTACCACGACTTCCGCGTCACCTGGAACGCTGATTCCATGATCCTCAGGGCATATTTTGACTGCTTACTGCGAATTACCTACTCCGGAAATATCATCCAAAGTACCTTCAACAACAACCCCATGGTTTACTGGGGATTTACTGCCGCTACCGGCTCCTTTACCAACGAACAGGCATTCTGCCTCGATTTCGTCTCATTCTATCAGTCGCTCCGCGATACGGCCATTTGCCCCGGCTCCGCCCTCCAGCTCGATGCCGGCGCAGGTGATACCTACATCTGGGCTCCCACTGCCAACCTCAGCGATCCCTTTATCCAAAACCCTGTAGTGTCACCACAAGGACCTGCCACTTATACCGTGCAGGTTACCGACGGCTGCGTCATTCGCTATGATACCATCAATATTTCTATTCGACCTCCAATAACAGACATTCTCCCTCCTCAGACATTCCTTTGCAATGGAAGCAGCCTTATCCTGAATGCCTCCACACCGGAATCTTCCTATCTGTGGTTTGATGGAAGTACGGACTCCACCGTTACCATCACCCTGCCAGGCACTTATGGGGTTACCGTCTTTACTCCCTGCGATACCGTGACCGATAGTATTGTCGTATTGCCACAGGCCGCTCCCTCACTCAATATTACAAATGTTTCCTGCAATGGAAACAACAACGGTTCGGCGCTGGCTACTATTTCCAGCGTCGCACCTTATACTTTCACCTGGAAAAACGGAACCGGAACTACCCTCCAAACTGCCAGCACAAATGCTAACCAGAATCTTCTTTCCGGGCTTTCTCCGGGAACATATACACTCACGGTCCTGGATGGAAATGGCTGCGATACCACGATCAATTTCTCCATCACAGAACCCCCTGCCCTAAATATCTCCCTCCTGCAACAACAGAATGTCAATTGCGGAGGTGCCAGCACAGGCTCGTTTCAGGTTCAGGCTACAGGTGGCACAACCCCCTACCAGTTTTCTGTAAATGGCTCACCTTTTCAGAATTCTCCCACCTACAACAACCTCGCAGCCGGTACTTACAACTGCTTTGTCCGCGATGCCAACAACTGCCTGGACACGGTGGTGATTACCATTACTCAAAATCCGGTGCTGAATGTAGCAGTTACCCAAACCATATCTGTAGCCTGCTATGGCGGTAATACGGGCAAAGTTTTCCTAAACGGAAGCGGCGGAACGGGCGGATACAGCTATTCGCTTGACGGAACCGTTTTCCAACCGGGTGCGTCTTTTACGGGTTTGACCGCGGGCACTTATACCGCCTGGATCAGAGACGGATTAAACTGTATCAGTACCACGACCTTTATCATTACCCAACCGGCACCCCTTTCTTTGAATTCACAGGTAATCTCCAATGTAAATTGTTTTGGAAATGCTACGGGCGTATTTGCCGTCAGCGCCTCCGGAGGTATTGCCGGCTATCAGTTTGCCTTGTCGAATGGGCCATTTTCCAACGATACGATTTACAGCGGACTGGCAGCGGGAATATACCCCGTCAGCATTCAGGATGACAGCGGATGTGTGGCAACATTTCCCGTTCAGATTACCCAGCCTCCCCAACTTACTTTCCAGAATCCGGCGCTTTCTATGGTTGATTGTTTTGGGAATAATACCGGTTCGGCGACACTGTCTGTTGCTGGCGGAACGGCTCCCTGGGAATTTTCGCTGAGTGGCGGCACGTTCAGCAGCAGTCCTGCATTTACCGGACTGGCAGCGGGCAGTTATACCTTCGTCGTCAGGGATGACAGCAGTTGTACCGACAGCCAGATCGTAACGATTACCGAACCAACGCTGCTGGTTGCTTCGGTTAACCAGCGGCAGGATGTCGATTGTTTTGGGAATAATACCGGAGTTTTAGGCGTTGCCGGATCAGGCGGGACAGCTCCTTTTCAATATGCGATCAACGCATTTCCATTCCAGAATCAGCCGGTATTTGATTCGCTCTATGCAGGGTTTTATACCCTGAGTGTACTCGACGACAATGGCTGTCTGGCTACCGTGGATACCCTGATCACCACGCCCACCGGGCTTGCCATCGGTATCGACCAGCAAAACAATGTCAGTTGTTTTGGCGACAGCACGGGAATGCTCACCTTCAAAGCCATCGGCGGTACGGGCCCTTATCAATATACTGCCGACGGCATAAATTTTTTCCCGCTCACACAGCCGCTCAGCAGTCTGCCCGCTTCTTCCGATACCCTACTCGGATACGACGCCAACGGATGTCTTGTGCCCATTCCCTATTATATCACACAACCCCAGCCGCTCAATTTTTCTATTGCAAGTGTCAGCGATATTCTCTGTTTTAATGACAGCAGTTCGACCATTGCGCTCCACGCAGCAGGGGGCGTAAAACCGTATGCTTTTACCCTGAATGGAGGAATAGCGCAAAGCGACTCCGTCTTTTCAGGTCTGCCCGCAGGCGTGTATCAAATCGTCATGTCCGACGACAGCGGATGTGTAGCAATGGCAGATACGGCCATCTCCCAACCAGATTTACTGGCCGGGGTCATTGATTCGCTGACGACTGTTGATTGTTGGGGAAATGAAACCGGATGGTTTAGCATAGGGGTTTCCGGCGGAACAGGACTTTACACTTATGAAATAGACGGCGCAGGATTTGGCAATTCGCCTGTGTTTGACAGCCTCGCTGCCGGTAATTATCAGGTAGTGATACGCGACGACAATGCCTGTACCGATACAGTTTCCGTAGTCATCAGCCAGCCCGACACGCTGGTGGCTGATATTTTTGACAATATTCCTGTCGCCTGTTTTGGCGACAGCACAGGCAGTATCCGGTTAACCGTCTCTGGCGGTACGCAGCCGTATATTTATTCGGTAAACAATGGCAGCCCACAGGCCGATTCGCTGTTCGCGAATTTACCTTCCGGCAATTATGCCTTCACCGTTGTGGATTCGCAGGGATGCCTTGCCGCAGTTTCTGATACGGTTACAGAGCCGCCATTGCTTGTTCTCAGCCTGATTTCACAAACAGATGTGCGCTGTTTTGGTGAAGATAACGGCAGGATCAGCGTTTCGCCTTCAGGAGGAATAAAGCCTTATGGATTTCAGTTAAACGGTGGTATAAGCGTTGCGGACAGCCTGTTTGACAGCCTTTCTCCCGGCAATTATGATATATTGCTCACGGATGATAACGGCTGTACCCAGCAGATCAGTCAGATCGCGATTTCCGAACCAGATACGCTGGTGGTTATGCTTTCAGGAGAAGATGTGAGTTGCCATAGCGGAAATGACGGCAGTCTCACCGCAGCCATTTCAGGAGGAAATCTGCCACATACAATAGTATGGAATGACCCTTCGCTGGCGTCTGTTCCCTCTGTCTCAAATCTATCTGCCGGAATCTATTCTATCCTCATCACCGATTCGCTCGGGTGTACAGATACCAGCTCGCTTACTATTTCACAGCCCGACACCCTGTTGCTGGGATTGGTTTCCACCTCAGATGCATTTTGCGATTGGGACAATGGCTTTGCAGCAGTAACCGCAATCGGAGGAACCATGCCTTACAATTTCCGGTGGGATGGGATACCCGGGCTTGACGGTCCGGAAGCAAATAATATTTTCGGAGGAACCTACACCGCCTGGGTTACAGACGCGCTGGGATGTATGGATTCACTCTCTGTTTTTGTGGGAAATACACCACCCGCTATTCCCGACTTTGTTACATCTCCCCCCACAGATCAACCCATTACATTTTCCCAACAGCCCTTGCAGATGATCAACCGGTCACAGGGAGCGGCAGGCTACGAATGGGACTTCGGCGTTTTCCAGGGAATGTCAGACAAAGAGAATCCATTATTCACTTACGCCGACCCGGGCATTTACACGATCACACTTACGGCATACAACGAATATTGGGTTTGTCCGACGACCTATTCCCTTACCATCGAAATTCTCCCTGACGGAGCCATATTTTTCCCCAATGCTTTTACTCCCAATGATGACGGCAACAACGATATATTTTATTTTGGCGGGGAAGGAATTGTCGAACTCCACGGCATGATATTCAACCGGTGGGGAGAAATGATCGCTACGATTCCGGCACTGGATCAGGGGTGGAATGGCCATACGCAAAATGGAAATCCGGCACCGGAAGGCGTTTACACCTATGTAGTAAGAGGCACTTTTAATACAGGCAAAAAATTTGAGCGGGCGGGGACGATTACGTTAATACGTTAAGTTATTAGCTGTACGGACAGAAATGAATGATTAACAAGGATTTAGATATAATACACATAAATCCCCGGTTTTTCTTAATTTGCCCCGACGCCTTAATTCATTGTCATGAAACAGTTGTACCTAATGTTTTTTTACCTCCTCGCCGGAATGGTTGCGACCCTCGCACAATCCCGCCAGGAAATCACCCTTTCAGATCAATGGCAATTTAGCGGCGCAGATGTAACCGGAAATAAAATTGAGGGCCAGGTAACCCTTCCCCATACGTGGAATGCAAAAGACGCTCAGGCCGGAATTCCCTATTATAGGGGCGAGGGTCGTTATGTCAGAACATTGGTTGCAGAACCAAACTGGCAGGGAAAGCGCGTATTTATACGGTTTGAAGGAGTCATGAGCAGTGCCCGGGTTTCATTTAACGGCAATCTTCTGGGCGAACACAAAGGCGGATATTCGGCTTTCTGCTACGAGATCACCGATTTTATCCGTTTTGGAGAGGAAAATAATATCGAAGTAATTGCCAGCAATGCAATCACCGAAGAAATACTCCCGCTGGCTGGGGATTTTAACCTGTATGGAGGAATCTACCGTCCGGTATCCCTGCTGGTCACCAGCAAAACCTGTATTTCACCGCTCGACTATGGCTCATCAGGGATTTACCTCAAACAAAAACTCGTATCTGAGCACCACGCTGAAATAGAGCTTTCGGCTATTATTTCCCACGGAGAAGAACAGGCTGCACTGGTTTTATTTCGTTCGACAGTATTTGATGCAGAAGGAAATATTGTCCTCACGGCAGACTCAGTGTATCGCTGTGAGCCAGGAAACCAGACCATGGTCCAATCGCTACATATTGACAAACCGCACCTATGGAAAGGTCGCAAAGATCCTTATCTCTATCGGGTAAGGGTTCAGATGTATCGAATGAATCAGGTCATTGAGGAATTGTCCGAACCTCTGGGACTTCGCTATTTTCACGTTACCCCCAGTGAAGGTTTTTTCCTGAATGGAATTCCCTATCCGCTGCGAGGGGTATGCCGGCATCAGGACAAGGAAGATATGGGATCTGCACTTTCAACAGCAGATCACAAAGAAGATGTGGATCTGATCATGGAGTTGGGGGCAAATACCATTCGCCTCGCGCACTATCAGCAGGCGGAAGAAATGTACAGCCTTTCCGATACGGCAGGGCTGGTCATCTGGGCGGAAATACCTTTTGTCGGAATGCCGGGCTTTGGCCGTTCAAACAACGGATATATCAACTCTGAGGAGTTTCACGCCAATGCCATGCAGCAGCTTACCGAATTGATTCGGCAGAACTACAACCACCCTTCTATCTGTTTCTGGGGTATTTTCAACGAAATCCAAAACCCGAAAGATGCAAGTCCGGTCGATCTGGTGAAAAAGCTCAACAATCTGGCCCATAAAGAAGATCCCACCCGCATCACAACGGCTGCCAGCATGCTTGATACAGAAGAGCCGATCCACGATATTACGGATGTGATTGCGTGGAATAAATACTTCGGATGGTATTACAACGATCCGGAGAAAATAGGGGAGTGGCTGGACAAAACTCACGCAAAATACCCATCCTGGTCAATCGGAATCAGCGAATACGGTGCAGGAGCAAGTATTTACCAGCACGAAATTGATCCCGGCCGGCCCAATCCATTTGGCTCGCCGCACCCCGAAGAGTGGCAAAACTATTACCACGAAGCGCATTACAAGGCATTTAAAGAGCGGCCTTATGTATGGGGAACCTTTTTGTGGAACATGTTTGACTTTAGTGCCGACTTCCGAAGAGAAGGAGACCACCCCGGGCGAAACGATAAAGGACTTGTAACTTACGACCGAAAGGTCAAAAAAGACGCTTTTTATCTATACAAAGCCAACTGGTCAGAAGAACCTGTGCTGTACATTACTTCCAGAAGATATACGCTCCGAAACGACAAAAAAACTCCGGTAAAAGTCTATGCCAATACCGATGAGGTAACCCTCTGGGTCAATGGAAAATCGGTAGGTACGACCACAGGAGAAAATGGCGTGTTTGTCTGGGAGGAAATCACCCTTGAGCCCGGCAATAACCAGATAAAAGTTACGGGAAAAAGAAACGGAAAAGAATATGAAGACGCCTGCGTATGGGTTCTCGAATCGAGAATGGCCGTCATTTCCAAAATTTTCGACCTGCTTCCTTATGTAAAACCAGCGCTGATTGCAGGCCTTTTCATACTGATCTATCTATGGAGAAGTGCCTTCAGCCGCCAAAAAAGGAAACGCAAACCATGGAAAACCCGCATCTGGAAAATCGCATTTTACCTATTCCTGACAGGTTTGATTCTCCTGTTTGCCCTGCAGATCGCACTTTGGTACACAGGCATGGGAAGGTGATAAAAAGCATTTACCTCAGCGCCTAATATCATCTGCATCCTTCTTCGTGGATTCTAGCTTTGGTACGAAATACTTGGTTATCTCGTGCCAACTTAAAGAATCATCCCGTGGAAAAGTTAAAGTATGTTTACACATTTGGCGACAAACACGCTGAAGGTAATGCCAGAATGAAAGAATTGCTGGGCGGCAAAGGTGCAAACCTTGCAGAAATGAATCTGATCGGAATTCCTGTACCTCCCGGATTTACGATAACGACTGAAGCCTGTAACGACTATTATTCCATCGGTAAGGAAAAACTAATTGCCCTGCTGAGAGAACAGGTAGCCGCCGCCGTGAGCGAAACAGAAACTATCGTAGGTACCCGGTTTGGAAGTAAAGAAAACCCCCTTCTTCTCTCCGTCAGATCAGGCGCAAGAGTGTCGATGCCAGGTATGATGGATACCGTACTGAACCTCGGACTGAATGCCGAAGTGGTGGAAGGGCTTGCGAAGAAGATGAACAATGAAAGAGCGGCATGGGACTCTTACCGCCGGTTTATCCAAATGTACGGAGACGTGGTCATGGGCCTGAAACCACAGAACAAAGAAGATGAAGATCCTTTTGAAGTAATTATAACTGATCTGAAATCAGAAAAGGGCGTTACGCTTGATACGGAACTTACCGTTTCTGACCTGAAAGAATTATCCTCTCGTTTTCTTAATGCTATACAAAGCCACACCGGCCAGGAATTCCCTACCGATCCATGGGATCAGCTTTGGGGCGCCATTACGGCCGTTTTTGACAGTTGGATGAACCAACGTGCGATTACTTACCGCAAGCTCAACGGATTTTCCGAAGCCTGGGGCACAGCAGTCAATGTTCAGGCAATGGTTTTTGGAAATACCGGTAATGATTCTGCAACCGGTGTGGCATTTACCCGCGACCCTGCAACCGGCGAAAATCGTTTTGTCGGCGAATACCTCATCAATGCACAGGGCGAAGACGTTGTGGCGGGTACACGTACCCCGCAGCAAATCACCCTGGAAGGGTCTGTACGCTGGGCAAAACTCGCCCATGTCAGCGAAGCCGAAAGAGCTGCCAACTATCCATCACTGGAAGAAGTGATGCCCGACGTATTCCACGAACTCGACGAAATTCGCCTCCGGCTCGAAGAACACTACCTCGAAATGCAGGATATTGAGTTTACCATTCAACAGGGAAAACTCTGGCTCCTTCAAACCCGTACCGGCAAACGCACAGGCGCGGCAATGGTGAAAATCGCCATGGATATGCTCCGCGAAGGTTTTATAGACGAAAAAACAGCCATTCTGAGAATAGAACCCGCCAAAATTGACGAACTCCTCCACCCGATATTTGACCCGGAAGCACTGGCAACCGCTACTGTTATCGCCAGAGGCCTTCCCGCCTCTCCGGGCGCAGCTACAGGGCAGATTGTCTTCTTTGCTGAAGATGTCGAAGAATGGGCTGAAAGAGGGGAGTCGGTCATTCTGGTCAGAATAGAAACCTCTCCCGAAGATATCAAAGGCATGAACCTCGCCAAAGGCATTCTCACCACTCACGGTGGTATGACTTCTCACGCAGCGGTAGTTGCCCGCGGTATGGGCAAATGCTGTGTCTCCGGCGCAGGCGAATTGCACATTAGTTATAAAGACCGCACGCTCACGATCGGCAATCAGGTACTCAAGGAAGGCGACTGGATTTCCATCAATGGTACCGCGGGTCATGTCTATAACGGCCAAATCCGCACCAAAAAACCCGAACTCAGCGGAGATCTGGGTACGCTGATTACTATCGCCGAAAAATATTCCCGCATGGGTGTATGGGCCAATGCCGATACCCCACACGACGCACAGGTTGCCCGCAGTTTT